>JAGRHM010000700.1 GCA_020445005.1 Candidatus Competibacteraceae bacterium
TGAAAGCGGATTTTGCCAAGGATCCAACGCTGGAGGAGAATGTCCATGCCAAATATCTGCGTGATTTGAGGCAGGCGATCCAGAAGAAGTACCCGAAACTCGAAGTGGAGACGCTGCTGATGAATCTGGATGGCACGGTGCAGACCATTCCCGAGAAAGCCGCCTGAGAAGCTTTACTAAGGAAACTTGAGAGTCACAAGTTCTCATTAAGCATGGTTAAGCATGGGACTGAATATCGCATAACTTTTTGAAAAATAATTTATTTTTTTCTCATGTGGCAATAATTTGTCGAATAGGCGAATTTGAACGACTTCAACAAGTTATTGAGAACTTATGACTCACGAGTAAGGAAAGGACCAGTTGATTGATTACGGGAGCTGGCTTGCCGGTAATAGCGCGTAAAATCGCTCGCAAGCAGGCTCCCACGGCAAAATAAAAAATTATTTAAATCAATTATCAATCAAGAGATCAGGAACGGTTGCTGATTAACTCTACGTCAAAAAAACAAGGTCATTTTTTTGGACTGCGGCGTTTTTCATAGCGGGTCACTACGATTGCTGCTATTCAAACTTTACTCTCATTCGAGAGCGGCCATGATCCATACCGATTATCATTTTTGCCCTTGTATTGTTAGCTTTGTTTGCTACTGGGTTGCTAGGGCTTGGGCTCTCGCCTATTGCTTTCCGCAAGCCATTGCCGCCGTTGAACCGCAAGGCATTACCGTGAATGTCGTCACGCGGTTTTTAATAATGACGCCGCCAGCGCATGTTGCGCCGTTGCCCGGCACCCAAGCGCAACGCATCTTCACGATCAATGCATTGAAATATACTTCTACTTTGTCAGATTACATGCATGTATTTGATTCATAAAGTTTTATCAATTTCACCCATTTGGTGTAAATTTTATCCAAATCAACAGGTTGTGTTTTAATCTGACAAAGTAGAAATACTTATGGCTTGCCGTTATTACTGGCGTTGGTCCTGGTTGCGCCGACGGAAATCGGCGACAAGCTGTACCGGGCGATCATGGGGAGCGTGGTCTTCATGTTGATCCCTGTCTGGGGCATTGCCTGCGATGCTTTGAAGGTTCTGGTTTTTCAGATGGGGCCGGCTGTCGCTGCGCAAATGGGTACAATGCCGTTGACCCGCGAGTTGTTAGCGCTGGCTTATCAACTCGGTTATCTGATTCTGCCGGCGATAGCGCCTATGCTAA
This sequence comes from Candidatus Competibacteraceae bacterium, assembly GCA_020445005.1. Lineage (GTDB taxonomy): Bacteria > Pseudomonadota > Gammaproteobacteria > Competibacterales > Competibacteraceae > UBA2383. The sequence continues at coordinate 1,213 of JAGRHM010000700.1, forward strand.
TCTGGGCGACGCTCCACCGGGATTTTCTGCGTCAGTGGTTGCCGCAAACCCGACCGGGACTGTCCGTATCGTTACCGGCGGATTGATGACTTCTGTAGGTCTTGAAAATATTTCCACCCCTTCTTGATTTCATTCCTGCGCTGAACTAATCCATACCTGAAATATCGACGCAAGTGGTTCAGACCCCACATTTTTCTCTTTTTTTATAGGGTTAATGTGTTCCGGCGGGTATTCAGGAATCACTTGTCGACGATGAGCGAATCATTTTGCCATTGCGTGAAACAAGCTCAATGTATTGGAAGTGTTGGGGGGGTTATGCGTCATTTCATCGCCAATGTCCTATACGCTGTTATCTTGCTTCTGGTTTCGCCGTGGGGGTGGGCGGATTCCCCCAAAATTCCAACCCCTTCTGATCGGGCGGCGTTGCCCGGCCATGTATTGCCGGCGTTGTCAATGGCCCAACCGGTCGCGGCGCCGGCTATGGCGCTTAAGCGCGTTGCAGAACCGTTGGCGCTTACGATTGTATTGCGGCGCTCCGACCCAGTGGGTTTCGAGGAATACTTGCGCGATGTTTACGATCCGCAATCTCCCCAATATCTGAAGTTTCTAAACCCGAAGGAAATTTCCGACCGCTTCGGACCCAGCCAAGCCGATTACGACACGGTTCAGGCGTATTTCGAGCAACAGGGCTTCACGGTCACCGCAGGCGCGGAGAACCGGATGACCCTGACGGTCGCTGGCGCCCGCGCGACGGTGGAAAAGGCGCTCAGGGTCGAAATCGGCGATTACGTGATCGGTGAGCGCGCATTCTTTGCGAATGCCAATGAGCCGACTCTGCCAAGAACCGTTGCGCGAAAAGTGCAATCTGTGGCGGGTCTGTCTGATCTCGCCAAGCCAGAGCGATCAAGGGGACCATTCAACAAAATTCAAATTGCTCACAACGGGCAAGACCTAAAGAAGGCGTTTTGCCCGGTCGTGGTGGCTCTCTACAACTTATGGGAAGCACCGGGAAATTGGGCGGCAGATGCGCAGAATTGGGGTATCGGCATTTGGAACAACATGTGGAAACAATATAACAAGTCACTCAATCAACCTTTTGATCCGGAGCCATTAAAACCCAAAAAAATCTGGATTTGCGATTCCAAAGGCGATGCCGTTTTAATGAATGCTTCAGCCGGACAGGGCGGCGGAGCGAGCAGTAGCAGTCAATCAGCCCGCAGTAATGCGATCATTCAGGCAGCGCCGGTTTCGAACTGGCTGACGGTCAATGGCGCCGGTCAAAAAATAGCTCTGGTGCAATTCGATACTTTCATTCTCTCCGATATTGCAGATTTCTTGGCTTTCGAGAAAAAAGAATCGCTGCTCGCCAATTTGTCCCAAATTCATGTCGGCGGTGGGGCAGCGCTTGGACTCGATCAAACCGAAGTCCTACTTGACATCAGCTTTATCCTGCCATTTGCAAGCGGAGCGCAGGTCATTGTCTACGATGCGCCCTTCACAGGCGCGGGTAGTTTTCAGGCGGTTTTTAATCGCATGATTAATGATCAAGTGACGATCATCAGCAATAGCTGGAGTTACTGTGAAGATCAAACCACGCTGGCGGATGTGCAGAGCATTGATTCTATCCTCGCCACCGCAGCCGCATCCGGAATCAGCGTCTTCAATGCATCAGGGGACACTGGGAGCACTTGCCTGAACGGCAGCCCTAACACCATTGGGGTTCCGTCCGACTCGCCCAATGCGACCGCAGTGGGCGGATCGTCGACGATTCCGGGGCCGGGGTCTTTATATCAATCTGAGACGTGGTGGGACGGTTCGGCCAATGTTCCGCCGACCGGTCAAGGCGGTTTTGGGGTCAGCCGCTTTTTCAGCCGGCCGTCGTATCAAAGTGGCTTTACATCGTCGTCCATGAGATCGGTTCCCGATGTAGTCGCTAACGCTGATCCTGCATACGGGATACAAATATGTCAAATGAGCGACGGCGGTTGTCCCACTGCCGCAGTATGGGGTGGAACCAGCATGGCGGCGCCAGCGTGGGCCGCCTACACCGCATTGCTCAACCAGGCGCAGGGTTCCAATCTTGGATTCCTTAATCCCTTGCTTTATCCGTTTGCGGGTACAGATGCATTTCACTCAGCGGCTTCCATGAGTAGCGATTTCGCGCATGTTGGACTAGGTTCGCCGAATGTCAACGCATTACATGTTGCGTTAGCTGGAAAAACCTTGGGGTCGGCCAGCGCGGACCTTTCGGCCATTTACCCCATCAGCCGCGTAGAAGATGTCGATACCATCGCACAACTAGGCGGTATCCCCGCCGACGGCGTCACGCCATTTTATGTGATCGCCGTTCTACGCGATGCGAATGGCAATACCTTGAGCAGCAAGACCGTTTCCCTGACCGCAAATCCAGCGAGCAACGTCGCCATTTCCCCCCCAAGCGGCGTTACCAATGTTGCTAATGGCGCGGTTATCTTTACGGTAACCAGCCTGGCTACCGGGGATGTTACCTTTACCGCTGTAGATACTACCGATAACGTAACCCTCATTACCCCCAATCCTGTGAGCTTCATTGCTCCTCTGGCCGCCAGCGCCAGCATCAGCGCCAGCCCGACTAGCCTGCTGAACGACGGCCTCAGCGCAACCACCATCACAGTTACGCTTAAGGACGCGCTGAATCGCCCTTCGCCTGGCAAGCTGATCACCCTGGCCCAAGGCGGCGGTCGTTCGGTCATCACCGGACTGAATCCGAGCGTGACCGATGCGAATGGTGAAATCCGGTTCACCGCGACCAACCAGTTCAGCGAAACCGTGACTTACACCGCCGTCAATGTGACCGACGGCGATCTCCCGGTACCCGGTAATGCGACAGTGACCTTCAGCGGTTCCGCCAACCTGTCCTGCGTGGGTAATCCACCGACGGCCGCTGCCGGGTACGCCTTGTCGCCCTTTGCCAACGGATTTTTTACGCAAAATTTGTTCTTTGGCAATGTCAACTGGGGTTGTTCAGGCGCATCGAATCCGTCGTTCAACACAACCAATTCGGTGTATGTCGCTAATTTCGCCACCGGCGATTTGTTCAAATTCGGCATTGAGGGGGGCGCTGTCTCTACCGGCAACAAACTGTCGAATCTTGGACGCACTCTCGGGCAACCGACCTTCGGCAAGGATGGCCGGTTGTACGCCACGCACGGCGCAACCACGGGCGACTCCACCACGGGCGACATTGTCGAGATTGGTTCAGAGACCGGCGTTCAACTCCGGGTGGTCGCCGCCAATCTCACCTGTCCCAGCAGTCTTGCCGTTGATCCGTTGAGTGGTGATTTGTTCTTTGACAATGCCTGTGTCGGAGGGGGCCTTAACAATCCCTCCCTCTTCCGCGTGCGCAACCCGGGCAGCGCTACGCCGACTGTGGAGGTTTACGCCACGTTGCCGACCACGAATGGGAACGGCGCTATTTCCTTCGCGCCGGATGGAGCGATCTATGTGGTCATCAACTATTT
>JAGRHM010000701.1 GCA_020445005.1 Candidatus Competibacteraceae bacterium
AACCCCACCGTGCTGATTTATTAAGCCAATTGCTGGATTTTGGCCTTAGTCCCAGTCTATGCTTACGATTAGCCGAAGCCGCCGCCAACGAGCAGCACCCGGAACGGGCCTGGCGTCTGGCGTTGGAAACCCTGGGGCGCAGCCTCACCGTTACCGAGGACGATATTTTGACGCAGGGTGGCGTTGTAGCGATGATCGGGCCAACTGGCGTCGGTAAAACCACCACCATCGCCAAACTGGCGGCACGCTATAATCTGCGACACGGTCCGCATCATGTGGCTTTGGTCACTACAGACAGCTACCGGATCGGCGCATTCGAACAGCTTTGCACCTTTGGGGTGATCATGGACGCCCCCGTCCGACTGGTTCGCACGGCGCAAGAGTTGCGCGAGGCGATCACTGGTTTTTCCGATAAGTCCTTGATCCTAATTGATACCGCGGGCATGGGCCAGCGGGATCTGCGTCTATCTCAACAATTCACGTTGTTGCAAGATGCCCCGCAGATTCGTAATTATCTGGTGTTAGCGGCCAATGCCTTGCATGCAGTGCTGCGCGAAACCGTGGCGGTATTCGGCCGCGTCCCACTGAGCGGCGCCATTTTGACCAAGGTTGATGAGACCACTCGTCTGGGTGCGGCGCTTTCGGCGGTCCATGAAAAAAGACTGCCGCTGGCTTACATTGGCAACGGCCAGCGCGTACCCGAAGATCTCCTGGTAGCGCGCATTGACGCCTTAATTCGCATGGGTGAAGAATTCGCCGGTTTGTACGGCGAACCAGCCGAACATGACGCACTTGCCTTGACCTTTGGTAAGAGGTTGGTCAACCATGCCACCTGCTGATTCCGAGCAAAACTCATCCATGAACATGCCGAGCCACCATCGACCGGTCCGGGTCATCTGCGTTACCAGCGGCAAGGGCGGCGTAGGTAAAACCAACATCACCGTCAATCTTGCCCTGGCGCTGAGCCTGCAAAACCAGAGTGTGATGCTGCTGGATGCCGACTTGGGACTGGCCAATGTCGATGTCATTCTAGGACTGCACCCCCTGTACAACCTGTCCCATGTGATCAGCCAGGAACGCACGCTGGAAGAAATTATCATTGCTGGACCTAATGGCGTTCGGATTATTCCGGCCAGTTCCGGCATCAAGCACATGGCTGAACTCGGACCTGAGGAAAATGCTGGTCTGGTCAATGCGTTTAGTGAGTTGAACGATTCACTGGACATCATGCTGATCGACTCCGCTGCTGGCATCTCCGATAGTGTGGTCACGTTTTGTCGAGCTGCGCACGAGGTAGTTGTGGTCGTTTGCGATGAGCCAGCATCGATTACCGACGCTTACGCCCTGATCAAGCTGCTGAGCCAGGACTATGATGTCGACCGATTTCATATTCTGGCTAACCGGGTGGTGACCGCGCAGGAAGGCCGGGAGCTTTTCACCAAGCTGGTCAAGGTTTCCGACCGGTTTTTGGACGTCACCCTGAATTTTTTTGGCTCTATCCCGGAAGATCCACAGTTGCGCAAGGCAGTTCAAGCGCAACGCGCTGTGGTTGAGGCCTTTCCGGGCAGTCGCTCTGCGGAAGCCTTTCACCGGCTTGCCACACAGGTGGTCAGTCGCTGGCCAATGCCGCGCACAGCTAGCGGCTATCTGCAATTTTTCATTGAGCGGTTAATCAATCCGGGTTATGCGGTTGAGGAACGCGCTGAATGAAAGGCTTGGCCCTGTACGCCAGCCTCGGCGGCGATACGGTGGATGATCTGATTTCCCGGGGGGCGCCACAGGTCAAACGCATTGCTTATCATCTCTTGGCGCGTTTACCCGCCTCTGTCCAGGTCGATGATCTGATCCAGGCAGGTATGTTGGGACTTTTGGAAGCCGCGCACCGTTATGATCCCGCGCAAGGTGCTAATTTTGCAACATTCGCTGAGCCGCGTATTCGTGGCGCGATGCTCGACGAAATCCGCAGGGGCGACTGGGTTCCCCGTTCGGTGCATCGCAAGGCTCGTGAAGTATCGGCCGCCATTCATGCGGTCGAAACAACGAAGGGACGCGAAGCGCGCGATCTGGAGATCGCTGAACAAATGGGTCTGACACTGGCCGAGTATCACAGCACGTTGAATGACCTGCGTGGTCAGAAACTGTTATCGCTGGATGAAGCAGGTGCGGATGACGAGAGTGAGATTGCGCGCATTCCTGCCAGCGACGACGACCCCTCCGAGAATGTGGGCCGTGAACATTTGTGCAAACTGCTTGCAACAGCGATTGACCTGTTGCCGGAACGAGAGCGGCTGGTGTTATCACTCTACTATGACGAAGAATTGCACCTGAAGGAAATCGGCGCTGTGTTGGGCGTCAGTGAATCCCGGGTCAGCCAGTTGCACAGCCAAGCGCTGGCTCGATTACGCGCCCGGGTTGCGATTAAGAAGGAATCAGCACTATAGATTCACTTTATTTAAGAGAGCGGAAGACATGGATATTTTAACTCTTACGGGTTTAATCGTCGGTTTCGGCGGCATTATCGGCGGTATGCTACTGGAAGGTGGCCATATTGGATCGCTGATTAATGCACCGGCTTTCCTTATCGTGGTCGGCGGCACTTTTGGCGCGGTTTTGATCCAATTGCCTATGGATGTGTTCAAGCGGGCGCTGGGCCGGGCGAAATGGGCCTTTATGCCACCCACGGTCGATCTACAGGCCGCCATCGAGAAAATCGTTGAATGGAGCAACATTGCTCGTAAAGAGGGTTTATTAAGGCTGGAGGATTACATCCAGCAGGAGCCTGATCCGTTTG
>JAGRHM010000702.1 GCA_020445005.1 Candidatus Competibacteraceae bacterium
CGCAATATCGACAGTCGCTTGTTGTTGCGGCGGGTGGTAGGGTTACTTGAGGAACGGCGGCTTGTGGTGAGCAATGTCGACGCTACGATCATCGCCCAAGCGCCGCGCATGGCCCCCTACATTCCCGCGATGCGTGGGCCGCTTGCCACCGATCTGGGTGTTACTGCGGATCGGATTAATGTGAAGGCCACCACGACCGAAAGGTTGGGATATATTGGACGCGGCGAGGGCATTGCTGTTCATGCGGTGGCGTTGCTGCTGTGAAAGTTTCAAGTTTTAAAGAGCAGGGGGTGCGGGAGCTGCGCCAAGCCAACGAGATCCTGCGAAAGGCGTCGGCGTATTTTGCCCAGGTGGAGCTCGACCGCCCGTTCAAGCGATGAAAGCGTTCATCGACCAGTACCCCGTCAAAACCACGGTCAACAACCCGGAGGCCGCCTGTCCTGAGAATCGGGTCAACCGCTCGTTCACGGCGAAGCGTCCGCATGCACTGTGGGTATCCGATTTCACGTTGTGTCTACGGCACAGGGGTTCGTCTATGTGGTCTTCATCATCGACGTGTTTGCCCGGCACATCGTCGGCTGGAAGGTGTCCCGCTCCGCCCCTCGGTGGGAAGCATGGGCGGACTCGTACGATAATGCCTTGGCCGAGACCATCCATGGGCTGTACAAGGCCGAGATGATCCACCGGAAGTCTTGGTGACTCACAGCAGTCAGCCTCCAGAATTCCCGAGGTGGTTCAACCTGAAAAATCCTTACTGGCCGATTCATTATAAGCCCTTGCAATAGACGAGGAAATGATGACAACCCTGAAGTATTTGCCTAAAACGATCCCGTTGCTCCTGACACTGATTCTGAGTCTTGCGCCCTTGCAGATGGCCAGCGCCGGTCCGCCGCCCGCGGGCGATTCCCCGTCCGGCGAAATTTACGCGGTGACCAGGGTTGAGCGGGATGACGTGCTGAACATACGCTCACGGCCTGAAGCCAGCGCTACGCTAATCGGCACCATTCCCTCAGATGGGACAGGCATCCGACTGCTCGGCCCCACGGCCAGCGTCGGCCAATCGACTTGGCGCGAAATCGAATATCAGGGCATGCGCGGCTGGGTCAATGCCCGTTTTCTGGCAGCACAGCCTGCGGGGCCGGATACCGACGGACTGGAGATGAATTTACAATGCCTGGGCACAGAACCCTTCTGGAATATCCACATCCAGGGGTCGCGTATGGAACTCGACCGGATGGGCGATAAAACCTCCTTCGCGGTTTCAGCGCCCGTGGCGTCCGCAAACCATGTGAATATCTGGTCAATGACCTTTACAAACACGGCGGCCGGCGCGGGTGGAGTCGCCTTTGTGGAGCGCACCGGTCATTGTAGCGACGATATGTCCGATCATCTGTATGAATACACCCTGCGGGCGCGCTTCGGAGACGGCGCGGTGCTGTCCGGGTGCTGTAATCTCAAACCTTGAGAGGCAAACATTTTTTCCTTCATCCCTTTCTCCCTCGCGGATGAGGGGAATCTACCAGGGCTACTTCCAAAGCTCGCGGGCCAAGGCTTGTTGCGTCTTGGCGTCGGCCGCGCCCTTGCTAGTCGCATTGATCTGTTTGCGCGTTTGAAACTCCTCCACCGCCGTTTGCGTCTTGTTGCCAAAATCGCCGTCAACAACTAGCTTGTTGCTGCCCGCCAGTTTCAAAAGCTGCTGCAACGCCTTGACCTTGTTGCCTTTATCCGGTTTTTTCAGGGTAGTGGCTTCCTCCCCCAGAGCTTTGATCAGCGCTGCGCGGGTTTTGTCGTCAAGACCGTTTTCCGTGTGCAAGCTACGCTTCTTTTGAAAGTCCCGCAGCGCTCCTGAAGTATTCTGTCCCATCAGGCCATCGATCTTCAAATCCGCGCCCAGCAATACCAGGACGCTTTGCAGGATCAGCACCGGCTTCCCTTTGTCGAGAATCTGCGTCGTCTTGTCGGCGCGCGGCGGCGGTTCGCCGGGGGATGCGGTAATTGGCGCGGTGCTGGTGCTGCCCGTCATATAGCCGGAACTGTCCAGACCCAACACGACCTTGTATTTAAAGACCGGACAGGCTTTGTTGGCGACTTCGCGATGACCGCGAAAACGGATCTTTTTATCAGGATAAGCGGCGCCGATGCTCTTGCAGAAAGCGATCAGCGATTCGAATTGCTTCTGGGTAAACAATTCTTCCTTCAGACCATGCAGGCAGATAGCGATCGTGCCGGTGTTGTAGCCTTTTTGCGCGGCAGGGGTTTTTTCCACCGGACGGCCGGTCTGAATATCGCCCGCCTTGGTGATGAAATAATGGTAGCCGACATCATTCCAGCCATTGCCATTAACATGCCAATTGCGCATAACAGAGACATCATCATGATTCGCCTTGTCCGAGGCCGAACAATGCACAAATACCGTATCAACCTTACGATTAGGCGCCTTGAAATCAATTGTAGCCCCATGGCTCCAGGTAGGAGTTGTTACTTTCATGAGATATTCTCCAGCCAAGTTTTCTCAATAATGATTCATGATTGATCTTCGGCATTATAGTTCAGGATAGCCAACAATGAAGCGCACATCCGTGGCCAGCATCCCGGCGCAACGAGCGGCTTCCAGACCGGAATCGGCGTCCTCGAAGACTTGACAATCACGAGGTTCGACCTGGATGCGGCGCGCAGCTTCCAGAAACAGATCGGGCGCCGGTTTGGGCGGCAAACCATCGTCGGCGGTCAGCGCGACGGTGAACAACGCCCACAATCCTGCTGCTTGCAGCGCCCGTTCCACATTGGCGCGGTTACTGCCAGAAACCACGGCCATCGGCAAACGTCCATAGTAACGCCGCGCCAGGGCTGCAACGGGTTCCAGGGGCCGCGCCTGATCAAGCAGTGCGTAGGTTCGACGCTCCTTATCTACCGTGAATTTTTTAATATCAAGCGTCTGGCTGAATTCAGCGTTGTACAGGGCGACAATCAGATCCGTCGGTTTGCCATTATGCCGGAGCAGGAATTCCACCGGGCACGCCAGACCCTGCTCAGCGAAAGTTGCGCCCCAGGCGGCGTAATGCAGGGGCAAAGTGTCCACCAGGGTCCCGTCGCAATCGAAAATCAGACCCCGAATCCCGGCGGGAACCTCCAATCGGGGTGCGGGATTGAGGTAAGCCATTTCAGACTCCTCCAGGACGCGGCGGGGTGCGGGGAGCAACGGTTGGAGCCGCTAGCTTCTCTTCCTCTTCCTCAGGCTCAGCGAGCGCTTCCAGAGACAGCCCTGATCCTCCCGTTTTCGCCATACTGGACACACCGCTGGACAGATTGATGCGCAACCGCAAGTTGTTAGCGGAATCAGCGTTTTTGATCGCTTCCTCGAAACTGATTCTGCCCGCCTGATGCAAATCAAACAGTGCTTGATCGAAGGTCTGCATGCCTATTCCGGTGGCTTTTTCCATGATTTCCTTCAAACCGGCGACTTCGCCGCGCTTGATCAAAGTTTCCACCATCGGCGAATGCAGCAGAATCTCAATCGCCGCGACCCGTTTGCCATCCACGGTCGGGATCAGGCGTTGCGAGACAAAGGCGCGCAGGTTGGAGGAGAGATCGGTCAGCAATTGCGGACGTCGTTCTTCCGGGAAAAAGTTGATGATGCGATCCAGCGCCTGGTT
>JAGRHM010000703.1 GCA_020445005.1 Candidatus Competibacteraceae bacterium
GGATTGCCCAAGACCTGCAGGGCAACGTTTGGTACTGCGGCGAAGAAGTTAAGGACTATGAGACCTTTTCGGAAGACCAACCAGCTCACCCTGAGTTGGTCGAGATTGCCGGGTCGTTCAAAGTCGGTCGCGATGGCGCGAAACCTGGAATTCTCATGTACGCCATGCCCACCGTTGGGCAGATCTACCGACAGGAATTTGCGGTTGGCGAGGCTGAAGATGTGGCCGAGGTCATCAACACCCGGAGTAATGAGGCGGTCTTTGGATTCCCGTGTGACAGCGAATGCATCGTCACCCGTGATTTCTCGCCGCTTGATCCGGGCGTCGAAGAGAACAAGTTTTACAAGCCCGGGGTCGGTCTGATTCTGGAACTGGGTGTTGGAACCGCCGAACGGGTCGAACTGATCTCCACATCCGTTTTACCGTAACCCGTCTTAAACCAAAACTCGGTGACTGCTCATTGGTGGGTCAGGCAAGCGCTTGACTGACCTTATGGAGAGCCTAATCGCTAACGCTCCCCTAATTCTTGATCGCTATCTTCACCCCAACGCAAATATCCGCGTGATTCTGAATGAAGGAGTGATCCCTATGAACCGCAAAGTTTATCAAGTAGCACTTGCGGCGTTGGCCACAACGGTTCTCGGCAGCGCCTGTGCAGCAGCCCTCCCCGAGAACGACGCTCTGGCCGTTGCCAGCGCAAAAATCAGTTTAACGCAGGCAATCGCCGCCGCCGAGCAGCAAGTCGGCGGCAAGGCTTCCAAAGCCGAGTATGAGCACGAAAACGGCCAATCGGTGTTCGAGGTGGAAGTGGTCAAGGACCAGAGTGTCATGGATGTGAAGGTTGACCCGACCAGCGGCCAGGTCCTCGCGTCCGTCGAGGATAAAGCCGATCAAGGCAATGATCATGATAAGGACGATCACGGTAACGACCATGACGATGACGATTGATTGGCTCAGTCGCTGAAAAGCCGGGGCGGCGGCGCTGCCCCGGCTTTTTCCTTGAACCGAAATATTGTGGTTTCACGAAAGATATAAGTCATTCAGAGAGATTGTATTAATGTGCGGAATCGCTGGCGTTTTCTTACAAGAACACACACCTGATCAAGCTTGTTTGCTGGATGTGCTCTCGGTACTGCGCCATCGCGGTCCTGACGACATCGGTCTGCACGCATTCGAGCAGATTGGCATGGCCTTCACCCGCCTGTCCATCATCGATCTTGATCACGGCCATCAACCTCTTTACAGTACTGATAAAAATCTTTGTCTGATCGGTAACGGCGAGATTTATAACGCTATCGAGTTACGTCAGCACCTCACTGAAAAGGGTTATCGGTTTGCCAGCCGCAGTGATTTTGAGCCGGCGCTTTATGCCTATCAGGAATACGGTCTGGATTTTCTGAAACATCTGGAAGGCATGTTCGGCTTCGCTCTTTATGACCAGCGCCAAAACCGATTGCTGCTGGTCCGCGACCGACTGGGCATCAAGCCGCTCTTTATCTGGCAGACGAAGGAGGGCGTGTACTTTGGCTCCGAGCTGAAGGCCTTATTTGCGCTGAGGAGACAACATCGCCCAGCGGTCGACTCGGTGGGCCTGGCGCAGTACCTGCAAAGCGGCTTTGCCGCGACTCACACGACGCTTTGCCAAGGCGTCGAACGCCTGCTGCCAGGCGAGGCGCTGTTGATTGAGTCCAGTGGTCACTGTCGTCGTTGGCGTTACTGGACGCCGCAAGGCGTTGAACCTCGGGTGACGGACTTCGCCGACGCGGCGGAGCGCTTCGATGCGCTGATGACCGATGTCATCCGCAAACACTTGCGCTCTGACGTACCCTTTGGGTTGTTTCTTTCCGGCGGCATCGATTCCGCAACATTGCTGGCTTTGACCAAACGCGCCGGAGCCGAACCGTTGCGGACTTATTCGATTGGGTTCCCAGGCAGCGATGTGTTCAATGAAC
>JAGRHM010000704.1 GCA_020445005.1 Candidatus Competibacteraceae bacterium
GTTGGCAAACCCTTCACCGTAAAACCGGATACCGGTTGGCCATTGCTCAGCACAACGGGGAAGGTTATAGACAGGTCTTCGATAAACTGACGAACCTTGGCGGGTGCGAGTTCCTCGAAATTGACGCCGATAACCGTTGCTCTTTCATGGTTAGCATCATGGAACGCCTGTAATTCCGGCATTTCCATTAGGCAGGGTGCACACCAGGTTGCCCAAAAGTTGATCACGACCCATCGTCCCCGGAAATCGGTTAAATGCACGGGGTTCTGATGCAGATCAGGTAGGATAAACGTCGGCTCTCGCGCATTAACCCAAGGGGTGATGATCAGCAGGCCTACCGCGATTGTGCTGACAACGAACCGGCGGAGCCAACAGGGGTGGTCGATAGCAAGCATCTCAATATGCGTCCGGGACCGGTGGGGTCGGAAAAGCGGGCCAATGGATCAGTGGTTCTGGTTAGAGCGCAATACCCCGTGATTTCGCAACGCTATCTCTCGAGCCTTGATTGCTTGCTCACGGGCATCCAGCGCATAGCGGCGCGCATCCTCATAGGCGCCGCTTTCCAGTTGGGTTTGCGCGGCTTGCAACAGGCGTCGGGCTTCCATCAGGGCTTGAGGCGAGCGCTGTAAGGCGCCCACCGCTTCTGCTGAATGAATGGCCTGGCGGGCATCGCTCATCTCTTGCACGGGCACCGTTGCGCAAGCAGTCAACGTTGCTATCGCGATGGCGAGTCGCATGAATTGAGTAATCAATGTTCTGGCAATTCAGCGTGACCGCTGCACGGGAAATTAATAATATAAAATGAATGAATCATTGCAGTCAAACTAGCATTGGTTATCAGGACCGTCAAGCCAGCTTGGCAGGATGGCAGGATGGCAGGATGGCAGGATGGCAGGATGGTAGGATGGAATCCAGCTCAGCGTGCAACGCAGTAATGAGTGATATTTACGAGCAGACTTAGGGGATCGAAAATCGATGGCGGAGATTCTGGTGTTATATTACAGCCGTACCGGCGGAACTGCCGAAATGGCCAGACGCATTGCCCGGGGAGTGGAGGAAGTTCCCCAGATGAAAGCGCGACTGCGCACCGTGCCCGCCATTTCAACGGTCTGCGAGGCGATTGAAGATGATATTCCAGCAACCGGTTCACCTTATGCCAGCTTGAACGATCTACAGGAGTGCGCAGGACTAGCCCTGGGCAGTCCAACCCGGTTTGGCAATATGGCCGCGCCGCTTAAGTATTTTCTGGATGCTACGGGTGGATTGTGGTTAGCCGGCGCGCTTTGCGGGAAACCGGCGGCAGTGTTTACCTCCGCGTCAACCCTGCACGGTGGTCATGAATCGACCTTGTTGACCATGATGCTACCGTTGTTGCATCACGGAATGCTACTGGTGGGCTTGCCCTTTACCGAGGCGGCGTTGCATGAAACGCACGGTGGCGGTACGCCTTATGGTCCGAGTCACTGGTCGGGTGCGAAATCCAGTGCTGTGCTCGATAATGAAGAAAAGCGCCTGGGCCGGGCATTAGGCCGGCGTCTGGCGGAGGTGGCGCGGTGTCTGGAGCAAAGCAGAGTATGAGCCGATTTTGGCGATGGGTCGCGTTAACCGGTTATCTTGGCTTGTTCGGGTTGTTGTTGCTATGGTTCGCTTGGCTGGAGCCGCCGGGTCATTTGCCAGTGGCGCTGATGTTGCTGATGCTGGTCGGGCCTTTGCTGTGGCCATTGCGCGGTTTGTTGCATGGCCGTCCGTATACCCATGCCTGGGCCGGATTTCTGGCATTATTCTATTTTATGGTTGGGGTTTTTTACGCTGCGGGACCCATGGTCCGGCCTTGGTTAGCCTGGCTGGAAATTGGGTTGAGCCTGCTGTGGTTTATAGGCGCAATCCTGTATGTTCGCGCCCAATCACGGGAACTTGTGCATCGCTGAGGACTCTTAGAAGCATAGAGGCAAATGGCTTGCAAAGTTTTGGGCTTCTATGGTAAATTCGCTTTTCTCAAATGCGGGGTGGAGCAGTCCGGTAGCTCGTCGGGCTCATAACCCGAAGGTCGCAGGTTCAAATCCTGCCCCCTCTACCAACACACTCTTGGAAGGCTCCGGAATATTGTCATTGACAGCGTTCCGGAGCCTTTCTCGTTTCTGGTCCGCCTTTTTGCTGGCGGCCATGCTCAGG
>JAGRHM010000705.1 GCA_020445005.1 Candidatus Competibacteraceae bacterium
GCCTGCTGGTATCTGAGCGAGATTTTGCGCGGGTCGCCGGTTCCACAAAATATTGCGCCTCTGACCAGCTCCGCCCGGCCCCGATTGATCGCGCATAAAACCGGCACTTCCTATGGCTTTCGCGATGCGTGGGCGCTGGGTTTTGATGCGGACTATACCGTCGGAGTCTGGGTCGGGCGACCGGATGGTTCGCCCAGCCCTGGTCACTATGGGCGCAACACCGCTGCGCCGCTGTTGTTCCGGGTCTTCGATCTGTTGCCGGAAACGACTCACCCGCTGTCACCGCCGCCTGATCAGGCATTGCAGGTTGTCGGTCGCGCACAGCTCCCGGAGCGGCTGCGCTATTTCCGCACACGACCAACATTGCCAATGTTCAGCGACTCACCGCTTAGCATTACCTTTCCGCTAAATGGAACGACGGTGGAGCTCCCTGAGCAGAATGGTGCACTGGCCGAATTGCCGCTAGCGGCAAAAGGCGGCATTCGGCCGTTGCGTTGGCTGGTGAATGGCCGACCGCTCCCGGCGGATCCGTGGCGACGTGAGGCTTTTTGGCCGCCCGATGGTGAAGGACAAGTGCGGATCACCGTACTGGATCAATCCGGTCAGACCGTCAGCGCCAAGGTCTGGCTCAGTCGGATGCCGACAGGACATTGGTGATTGGTCTTCTGAATCCGATGGCGTCAATGAATTGACGACCCGAGGGACGCTCAATCTCTTGCAACCGAAGTCAAAATATTGACAATCAATATTTTACATAAGGTTTTGTATTTTATAAATTTAATTAATGGCATTTATATTGCTTAAAATTCATTATGCGATCTCGGACAGGCCAAATTGATCTTTTGAGCAGCAACCAATATGTAGAAGTACTCTCATGGATTGGGGAGGAATGCAGCTTGGAAGCAATCGGAGAACCTAGATTGCCAAATCATGAATGACAGCAGCGAATGGCTGAAAGGGTTAAGAACATGGGAACAAAGTGGATGCGCTTCATTGAGATGTCTGCACAGGCATTCGCCCTGGTCAGCGTCTGGCGCGGCGCTTCGGCGATGGTCGCCAATGGCGCCATGACGGAACCGCTGTTTCTGCACGCTCTTGAGCCGTTTGCTATTCCTGCAACCGTACTAGCGGTTATCGGTTCAGTCGCCGCGATACAGCTCCGATTGCACAACCGACGGAAATTACAAAAGATCGTCCATAACGAACATCATGAACCTGCACGATCCAACGATAAATCCTCGCCTGCTGAGCGGAATGAACGACTGATTACCGAATTGCAAAATCAGGTCGCTGAACTGAACAAGGAAAAAGAGCGTCTGATCCGCCTACTCCAGGAAAAAAGCGTCCGTCTCCGGGAAGACCCGCTGACTGGCATTCCTAACCGCTTAGCTTATGAAGAGCAATTTCAGCAGGAATTTCAACGCTGGAAACGTTTTGGCAACCCCTTGTCATTCTTAATCTGGGATATTGATCACTTTAAGAAGATCAACGATCACTATGGTCATGCCGCAGGCGACGAAGTCCTCCGTATGGTCGCCCAGCAAATAAACAGCCGTTTACGCAGCACAGACTTCCTGGCTCGTTACGGCGGCGAGGAATTCGCTATGTTGCTACCCGGCGCCGATATTGAGTCTGCCCAGCAATTGGCCGATCAGATTCGACTACATATCGGTGAATGCGGATTCAGATATAGTGATGCGCATATCCCTGTTACCCTCTCCTGCGGTTTGTCGAGTTTTACACCGGGAGATAGCTTGGAAAGCGTATTTCAGCGTGCTGACCGGGCGCTGTATCAAGCAAAGAGCATGGGACGGAATCGGTGCCGGATTAATTAGTTATCGCTCCCCGGTTGCGGAAGCGGTAGTCTTTCCTTACAAGCAGAATCTTGTATCATCGCTGACGGTCTACACTATAAGTTGATCTCTCACGATCACGGCGAGAACCGGTATGCGGGCATTCAAGATTGTGATCTTATTACTGATATGGACGGCGATGAGCTGGGCTGCGCCCACGCCAAACTCATCATCTCCAAGTCAAGCGCTTCTCCTGGAAATACGGGGCGCCATCGGTCCAGCCAGTCGCGATTTCATTCTCAGTGGTTTGGAGAAGGCGCGAGAACGCAAGGTCGCCGCGGTCATCCTGCAAATCGACACGCCTGGCGGTTTGGACAGTTCAATGCGCGATATCATTCAGGCCATTCTGGCCTCACCGGTCCCGGTGATCGGCTATGTCGCCCCGGAAGGCGCTCGCGCCGCCAGCGCCGGCACTTACATTCTTTACGCCTGCCATGTCGCCGCCATGGCTCCAGCCACGAATCTGGGCGCAGCCACGCCGGTGCAAATCGGCGGTCTGCCGATGCCCACCCAGCCTTCCGATCCCAGGCAACCCAGCGAGCCGTCCAGACAACCGTCCGGGGAGCCCGCTCAGGATCCATCCAGTCCCCCTGAAACCCGCAAACTCGCTGAAAAATCCGCGACTCCCGCCGGATCCAGCATGGAGCGAAAATTGATTAACGATGCTCGCGCCTATTTGCGCTCTCTGGCGCAGTTGCGCGGACGCAATGTCGAATGGGCCGAACAGGCGGTCACTGAGGCAGCTAGCCTCAGCGCCCAGGATGCCTTGCAACAAAAGGTGATCGATGTAGTCGCCGCCAATGTTCCCGAATTATTGGCGCAAATCGATGGTCGATCCGTCACTGTCGCCGGTAAAACCCACGAGTTGGCGACCGGGAGATTAACCATCGAAGTTCTTAAACCCGATTGGCGCAACCAGTTGCTGGCCATGATCGCCCATCCCATGGTCGCCTATGTGTTGATGCTGATTGGCGTCTATG
>JAGRHM010000706.1 GCA_020445005.1 Candidatus Competibacteraceae bacterium
GGTCGCCGGCACGGCGAGCATGATTGTTTAAGGTGATAACGTAGAATCACTGGGTTACAGCCGAATTTCATCAAGAATCGTGTCAAGCAGAAATCAAAACGGCTACCCACCCCGCTGACTATCGGCGAAAACGATTTTTCTGTTTCAACTTGGTCAATCTCTAACTCCAGACCCAAAAAACCCTTCACAGACGCCTTGAAAATATTCGACTTCGAAAAATCTTTTTTGAAAGTAACCCCATAGCGTAAAGAGGCAACCTCTTTCATCCCTTACTCCATCCATTATCATACCCATTACCGAGAAAAACCGCTCAAGCCTTGTACGCCACCACCGCATAGTCCGGCGCGGCGAAGTAATGTTCTTTCGCCATCCGGATCAGCGGATTTAGCTCTGCAGATCCCGGTGTTCCCGCCGCCAGCAACCGATCACGGAATACTGGCCTCCAGCCCGGTCATCCGTTGCCACAACGCCCCAGCCAGCGCCGCCTTGGCCCGGGCTTTCCCATACACCAGAATCACTTGTTGGGGTTTCACCCGCAACCGGGCCAAAAAATTCACCCGATCCTGCTGATCCGCATGCGCTGAATATCCGCACTTGGTCGATCAGCGTCAGCGGAGTGACAATTTCAATCAACAGATCGACATCCTTCACGGGCTTGCAGTCCCCGAAATTGCCTACCGGCAAGCAGCGTAGCCGAATTTCAATCTGTACTTAAACCGTCAATCTCTGATCTATAAGTGCATATTGCATCAACAAACCACTCTGCTTACCTAACCAATTCACGGGCGTCATCAAGTTCGACAGAATCACCTGTGTAGTCCGCGACAAGGCGGATTTCCTCCGCACGCTTCAATAGGCGCCCCAGATCTCTGGATAGAGGACCGTTCTTAATCAGGTGTAAGCCAAATGCGGACATCAAACCGCTATGCGTCTTCATCAGATGAGGCTGCGC
Source organism: Candidatus Competibacteraceae bacterium (assembly GCA_020445005.1). Classification (GTDB taxonomy): domain Bacteria; phylum Pseudomonadota; class Gammaproteobacteria; order Competibacterales; family Competibacteraceae; genus UBA2383. The sequence goes on from JAGRHM010000706.1 coordinate 953, forward strand.
CAGTACACCCGATGTCAATAGCGCGGCGCGAGCTGCATCAAACATAGCATAGTAAGCTCGATTGCAAGCGCCATCGACATCATCCAGGTCAAGCAGAACCCGCGCCGAAGCACAGGCACGAACGGCTTTTGACATCAACACTTCTGGCGTTAGCTCCCTGCTCACAATCGTATTCCTTCTTTGGCGATATTGATCAATAACCGAGGATTCGAGAAGGTCTCCGGATGTTCCCATTGATCAAGCCATACCGGCAAGGGCGAAATATTAACCTCCGTCTCCAGCAGCACATCAAAGGCAACATCGGCCATGGCCAGCTTGGTCGGCAGAAAGCGCCGATGTTCGCCACGTAAAAGAATGACCACATCCGCATCGCTGTCCAGCCGGTGCGTCTGCCGGGCGCGACTGCCAAACAGAATAGCTCCGACTACATCATACTGACGGGCGATGCGTTGGACGAACAGGTGGGTGGCTCGTCGAGTAGCGGCGTCCAACTCAATTTCCTGATCATGAACTTCAGAAATCCGACCTGGGACTGATTCCTCGCGGTGCATCACTGCAGCTTCTTCCAGACTTTGGCTCAAATCTTCGAAGAGCGCCTTATCCATCACCTTAAATCCTTAACCAGCATTCGCAGTATTTTGGTTCAGCTTGACTAAAACTGTCGAGAGTTCTTTTTCATGGCTCACTCCATCACATCCCTCAAAACAATCCTGTTTTTCATTCCAGCCCCACGTTTTTGCCAGCGCCTCTTGGTCGCGTTGGCGGCGCATTCATCTGTGCCACCCGCTCCAGATAAGCCATCGCCTCCGCAATGACCCAGTTAGTAACCTTCCTCGACCTTAGCGTACACTTCAGCCTCAGTTAAGACGCAATTAACTGATTTCAAATGTAAAGTCATCGGTGACATCGACCGCGATTCATCCAGCCAGCAGCCATCCGGTTGTTTGCGATAGACCTCAAAACAGCGGCGGTCCTGCGAGACCAGCACATACTCCCTCAGGGATGCGATCGTCTGGTAATGGCGGAATTTATCGCCACGATCATAGACCTCAGTCGATGGCGAGAGTACTTCGATGATCAGGAGTGGATTCAGCAGGACATCCTGCCAATCGTCTTCAAACTCCTCCCGACCGCAGGTTGCGACGATATCCGGGTAGACATATCGCTCGGCGTTACCGATCCGGACCCGCATATCGCTCGAATAGTTATTACAGGGACGGGATTGCAATTGTACGCTCAGCGTCGCAGACAGGTTGGTAACAATACGGTTATGACGACGACTGGCGCCGGCCATCGCGAAAACCTGGCCAGCGTGATATTCACTGCGACCCTCAGCTTGCCGTTCCCGGTGCAGATATTCGCCGGGGGAAACGACATCCAGAACTCTGGCTAACATTTTTCCTCCGGTCATGTTCACGCAATGGTTGTTGAGATCATTAGGTCAGCCATGGGACGATACGGCTTCCTGGCGATCAGCCGCCAACACGCTACTCAAGCCTTATACGCCATCACCGCATAGTCCGGCGCGGCAAAATAATGTTCCTTCGCCATCTGAATTAATGGATTCAGCTCCGCCGCCCCCGGCGTTCCCGCCTCCAGCAACCGCAACGGATCGTTGAGCACCTGCTGATTCATCCGCCGAATCTCCACCCGCACAAAACCCCGCGCCTCGACCAGGAACTGCGTCATCACCGGCGGTAGCGGGTTACGATGGGTCGGGTCCATATAGAAATTACACGCCCCCACTACCAAATTTTCGGGATTCGGCGTTTCGAAGATCACCATCCCGCCCGGCTTTAACACCCGCAACGCCTCATCGAGCCACGCCACCAGCGCCCGCAACGGCAGATGCTCGATAATATGGAAACCGGTAATCAACCCAAAGCTGCTGTCCGGCTGCTCGCGCAAATAAGTCAGTCCATCCGCCTCGACGACCGTCAACCCCGATTCACGGCAGGATTCCACCATCATCCGGTTCAGGTCAACGCCAGTCACGGTCAGCTCATGTTCCCGCAATAACTCAAGCCACTCGCCGCGCCCACAACCCAGATCCACCGCCGGGGCGAAGCTCGAACCGATGCCCGGCGGCAAGGACGGCAGATAAGCGCTTAATCGCTGCTTGATATCGGCGCGCATGCCCCGGAAATCATCCTCAAAACTGACATACATCGCGTCCAGAACGTGATCAGCCTCGGCGCTGAAGGTTGCTAACTGCCCGGCGTCCAGCGGCTCCGGCAGTCGACGGCGGGCTTCTTCCAGCAACAACACCAGCCGGCGCTGCTGATCGACAATACTGTGCTGATGCTCCTGAATCCGGCGCCGGACGTCCAGCAACTCCTGCCGCCACGGTTCATCGTCTAGTACAGTTTCCAGGGTCTGGCGCGTCTCGGCCAGCGCCCCG
>JAGRHM010000707.1 GCA_020445005.1 Candidatus Competibacteraceae bacterium
CCCGGTATTTCTCGCCGCCGCTGCGCCAGCATTCGTTTGCTGGACAATTTTCACCCGTGGCGTTTCCCGCCTGACCAGATCAACCGTGCCATCGCTCGACCCATCATCGATCACCAGAATTTCAACAGGTTCATAGTCCTGGCCGAGTACACTATGAAGCGCCTCAAGCACATACTCTTCAGCGTTGTACGCCGGTATGATGACGGACACTAAAGGTAGCTGCACTGCCGGTGAGGTGCTACCACCGCTTTGATGCTCAGAAACCGACTGATTCATATTAACTAACAGCCCCCTGTTTCAAAATAGAACTCTTTATAAAGAACTAAAAATGCTTTTTTCACAGTCTCTTGGCTTTACGCCGCCAGATTCCAGCATATTCGAGAAAAGGCATTTGCGGACCGCGCTCCCACCCCCGGGTTTCTACCCACTGCCTCGCCAGCACCGCCATAACCATCATGTTATAGGGAAGATCAAAATACGCCAGACTGAGAAAAGCGCCGCCAGTAGCATAACCGACCAGTCCGACTTGCACCATTGCGCCTAAATCCCCTGCCCATTTCGCCTCGGGAATATCACGGGTATATTTTCTGAGCCACTCAGCCGTATAATAGGTTGAAAACCACAGGCACAGGAACAAACCTAATCCGACAAAACCATGATTGCCCAAAATCTCAAAATAAATGCTGTGCGCCGCGCGTGCTTTAGTTTCATAAGTGCCATAAGCGAAGAAAAATTCGGGATGCTGATAACTCATTCCGCCACCAAAGAAATGCGTCTTGGCGACTTCCCAGGCGACAATCCAGGCATTAATTCGACCCATCGCCGATGCATCTTCCTGATAGGTTTCGATGGTCTCCATTCGGCTAAACCATTCCTCGGGCATCATGGGTACCAAAGACAGCACGGCCACGACGATCAATATGCCCATTGCTCCTTTACGCTGACTGCGCCACCAGAACATGGCGCCCATAGCAATAAGCGCCAATAACGCCCCTCGTGAGTGACTACCGAGCGCTGCCGCCGTACACAACAGCATCACCGCACTCAACCCATGTCGCCCCCACTTGTGTTGAACTTGCAATTGAAAAAAATGCAGCAGCGGAATCGTCATGATTAGCGCCAGAGCGAATTCATTATTACCCTCAACAAACGATTCGGGTGGTCCCCACACTCGATAACTGCCACCAGTTATAACGGTAAACAGGCCACCCTTAGCGCCTAAAATAGCCAGCGAACTCACGGTAACTGCCGTAAAAGCCAAAATATGATATTTGTTGTTTAATAAAGCTAGAGTGACAAAAATCATTATGAAGATCTTGAAGGAACGATCCCACAACTGATAGTCGCCGGCTGGATCCACGCCCGCCAGCCAGGAAATCGTCATCCAGATCACGAAAGCAGTCAACCACCAGATAGGCGCACCCTTGAACGGCGATTGCCGCTCTTTCGTCATCAGCAAACCTGCCAGGGTCGAAGCTGCTGCAATAGCCGCCACTGGTGCAGTTGCGGCAAATCCCCATGTATAGCGATGTGGGTTCATGATACTGATCCATGTCCACAGCATAACCCCGATCCAGGGTTTACGGAGCGCCATAACCGCTGCAATCAGCACAATCGAAACAATCAACAAATCACGCATGGCAATCAGACCACCTGAACCGCATCATTTTTCAGCCACCGGCTAGAGACTCGACCAAGATCAACCTGCATCCGCCGCCACGACTGGTCTGCGCCGTCAATTTCACATAGAGTCGAGGCAAGAAACGAGCGATCTGATTAGTCAAGGTCGCATGCACCAAGCGTTGCAGATCATCCCAAGGGCGCTCGTTATACATCAACCTTTCCCCCGGATACTTCCGATGCCTTACACAAACCCATCAAGCGACGCCACTCTAGCACATCATCCCGCTGTCGCCTCACAAGGTTCTGACATCCAGGGAATCGCCGTAGGTTTCGATCCCTAACGCCTCCGCAACCTTGCGCGCCCGGGCGTCAATCATCGGCGAGATCACGATCAAGCGTTGGGCTGTGCGATCGTGGCGTTTTTCGTAGAACCGCGCCTTGCGCTCGAAGATGTACATCCCGGCCTTATCGATAGAGGATTTGAGTTCAGCGATGATCAGCATCCCGTTGCGGATGATCACATCCAGCTCGACTTGATCGGGACGGCCAAACACCTCACCCCGGTCGTCATACTCGTTGACGTTGAGCACCTGGACGCCAAAGCCCTTTTCCAGAATCCCCGCCAGGGCATCGCGGAAGGCTTGTTCCGATTGCAAACCCCAGCGCGAGCCGAGCGCGCCGATGCTCCGGTCATGCTTGGTCGCCTGCGCCATGATTTCTTCATGCAGCCGCCGCAATTCGTCCTGATTAGCCTCCCATTTGCGGTTTTGCTCCGCCTGATGTTCCCCCCACTTGCGGTTTTGTTCTTCCCGAAGTTGCCGCAGTTCTTGCTGATTGACCTCCCACTTGTGGTTTTGCTCGTCCCATTTGCGGGCTTGCTCTTCCCGATCGCGGCGCAGCTCAGCGAGTATCTCGTAAAACCGATCCTGGGTTTCATCACGATGGGCATATTCCCGCTGGGTCAAGTCGAGGATGTAGGCCCGCAGGGCAGGGTCAGTCTGTAAGAAATGCGGCAATTCTTGCCGGATCGCCTCTTTCAGTGTGTCAGTGTCCATCGTGCTTTCATCCTGGGTTGGAATATCTTTGCCATTAACACTTAAATTTTGCTCACCACATACCGATACTTCCCGGATTGCTCTGCCGGAATGGCGCTGACCCGCTCCACGGCAATCGTCACCGTTTCCCCCAGGCGCTGCTGCAAACCTTGCACAACGCGCTGCTCATCTTCATACCGAAAATCCGGCGCCCGGCACGACCGGCACGACCGTTCGCTCCAGCGATTCCTGAATGAGATCTTCCGCTGTGATATGCATTCCTCCTTGCGGACATTCGTGGGCGATAAAACCGGCATCGCGTCCGCCACAGCCGTTAGCGACTCGGCAACCGAAGGTTTCCGCAACATGTCCACAGCATAACGCCGATCCACGGTCGCCCAAGCGCTATGACCGCCGCTGTCAGGACAATCGAAACAACCAACAAATCACGCATGATGGCTTCATGAATTTACTATTTTGTCAAACAACGCGATCTGCCCCTGGGTCGTCGCCTCCCAACTGAAGCCCTCCGCATAGCGCCGCACTGCCGCCCGGTCGGGACGATCCGCTAACAAACCGCGAATCGCCTGGGCAAACGCCCCTGCCGAACGATCCGCAACTAGCCGGCCCGCCACCGGCTCCTGCACCACTTCCGGCGTCCCCCAAATCCGCGTCGCCACCACCGGCGTCCCGCACG
>JAGRHM010000708.1 GCA_020445005.1 Candidatus Competibacteraceae bacterium
TCCACAGAAACCCTCGAAGAGCCAACATTTTTTCATTTTAATTTTAATCGAACACTTATCGTTAGATTTGAATCATAAGAGTCGGATATATCGAATGTGGGTCCACTATAGGGATGCTCTCGTTCGAACGACTCGAGTTGTAAATGTCACTTCATTATTGTCGGGATTCGGGTCGGCAGTGGCGCTCGTAGCGCGCGCTGTGATGTCGAAGCGACCTTGCCGCAAGGATCTGACGCGAATCTTGAAAGTCTGGACTGCATCGGGGGTCAACGCATTCTGTGAACAAGTCACCGTGCCGTTGGCGTAGATGCAACCCGTTGATGCATCCAAAAATGCGAAACTGTTGGGCAAATTCACCCTGAGTTCTAAACTGCTAGCGGTCGCCGATCCCTCGTTAATAACTGTGACCTGATAGCTAAGCAGCCGACCGCGATGCGCGATGCGCGGTCGTTGGGCAAGGTTTACGGTCAAATCCGCCTGATCGCTGGCAGTTGCTGCAAAAGTCGCTGAGCAGACGCGATCCGCATCAAGAACCAGATTCGTAGTGGTTGCCGTGCCCTGACAAGCGCCGCCCCAACCGGTGAAAACCGAGCCAGCAGCGGTAATTGCGGTGAGTTGAACAGGCGTATCGGGCGCGAAGGAAGCCGCGCAGGTTGCGCCACAGTCAATTCCGGCAGGATCGCTGGTCACTCGTCCCTTGCCGTCGCCGAGTACTTGGATGGTAAGCGTGGTCAGATCCGGCATTTCGCTCCTGACCTGAGCTGAATCCGGGTTCACCATCAGACCGGATTGATCGACCGCCTCGAAGTCTGATCCCTTAACCGTGCGCAATTCGTCGACCCAACGTTCGTCGTCCCAGCAGGCGCCGGGCGCGCCACTGATGAACCAGTCCCCGCCATTATCCGCCAGGAACATGCCATAAGTTTTCAGGGCCTGGAGGATGATCCGGGTCTGCGGGGAATAACCGGAAAGGTCAAACGAGGCTTTAAGCCGAAACCGTTGCCCCATAGGCGGAGTATCGGGATTGGTAATCGACGAGGCGTAATGCCGCGCGGGCCAAACGAACTTACGCTGGGTGCGTTCGGCAGTAAAGCGCAACGCATGGCGAATGATGCCGGTAGCGATATCCTCGCAGCGGGCTAGTCCGGGCAGGATGGGCAGACCGGCTGCGTCGGCGGAGGTCCAGCCAGCCAGCCGGAGGGCGTTGGAGCGTAGATCAAAGATCGCGCCGGAACCGGCTTCCCAGGCACCGCTGACGGTCTGGCGCGTATCCCAGGTTTCGTAGAGTACACAGCTCTCTTCGTCCAGGATCAGCAGGTGATGATCGCCGCCATGTTCCAGAGCCGGATTCAATGGAATCGGGTAAGGGCCGGAATCGCTTTCGTCTGCGTAATCGAAGACCACTGATACTTTCGGCTGGGCACCGGATACGATGTTGTAGGGAATGCCGATCGGACCGCCATCCCAGGTCCCTGAACCGAAATCCGGGTGCAGTCCGGCGTTAGCGCCGATGGAATCGATATACGCGCTGGAGCGGGGGTCCAGCGGTAATTGGTCAATCGGCGTATTCCAGACATTATCGGCGGGAAAAAGGGGGCAAGCGGCCCACGCTGGACTTGCAAGCACAAGTAGCGATGCCAGGATCCAGAAAAATAGGCGCTTCATGGTCAGTACCTCTTTAATTTTCGCCACTGCTCTTCCAATCGCTTCACCGACACCGGCGTCACGGTTTTCAACTCCTGGGCGAACTGCGATACCCGCAGTTCCTCTAGTAACCAGCGCAAGCGGATTAATTCGGGATCATGGCGCTCGCGTTCAGCATTGCGCTCCAGTTGCCGTGTGCAATTCGTCCACAACCGGATGATGTCGCCGCACCGTTGTCGATCCTTGTCCGGGGCCTGGCGGAGTTTGCGCAGACGCACGGCGATTGCGCGCAGATAACGCGGCAGATGCGGCAACCATTCCGACGGGGTCTGGCTGAGAAAGCCGGGATAAACCAGATGCGCTAACTGGTCACGGATATCCGTCAGCGCCTCGACCCAGACCGACGTTTGTTCATCGCGCAACATCCGGCGCACGTCGTGATAGGCCGCCAGAATCTCCGCCGCTGTTTGTCCGATGGTTGCCCGCGCTGCTGCTAACCGGGTTTTGCCCCGCTCCAGCAACGCCTCGAACGCCGCCCGATCACGCGGCAATGGCTCACCGTTCAGAAACGCCCGGTCGAGAATCGCGTTCAGCACATCCTCGCGCAATTGCTCCTGCGTCCCCAGTCCCAGGTAATGCAGCGTCATCTGTTGAAACTGCGGCAGATCGCGCGCCAGCGACTTGCATACCGGTCCCAGCCGTCCGCTGATCAAGCGCCGTAGACCTGCCCGAGTCGCGGTCTTCGCTCGCGCTGACGAGTCGAGCACCCGCAGCGCCAGCGTGCCATCCGGTTCGGCAATCAACGCTGGATAGCCGCGCAACTGGATGCCATTCCGCACGAAACTGACCTCTTCCGGCAGTTCGCCGAAATCCCAGTCGCGCACCTGTTCCCGCTCGAATTCTGGGGTCGGCAGCGCGGCGAATCCTGCTCGCGCTTCACCGCGCAACTGCTGCTGAATCGCTATCCAGTCGCGGCCAACCGCCAGTTCCCGATCTTCGGCGTCCACAACCCGGAAGCGCATCCGCAGATGTGGCGGAACAGCATCAGGATTCCAGGCTTCCTCGGGAATGCTGACGCCGGTCATGCGCTGCAAACGCTCCGCCATGGCCTCGGTCAGTGATTGTTCGCCCGGTTCGATGACAGCCAGCAAGGCTTGCACATAGTTGGGAACCGGTACGAAATTGCGCCGTAACGCCTTGGGCAGCGCTTTCAACAACGTCGCCATGCGCTCCGCCCGCAGACCGGGCACCAGCCAGTCCAGCCGTTTCGGGTCGACCTGATTCACTGCGGCCAGCGGCACGGTCAGTGTCACTCCATCATCGTTTTCCCCCGGCGCGAACCGGTAACGCAAAGGCAGTTGCAACCCGTCGAGATGGAGATGATCCGGGAAATTTTCGCTATCAGCCGCTGTTGCAGCAGGCGCCAGCAACGTCTCCCGGTCCAGAAACAGCAGGCGGGGGTGCTCCCGTTCGACTTTTTTCCGCCAGGTCTCGAAGCCCGGACCGCTGTAAACGCCTTCAGGAATCCGTTCATCATAAAAGCGGTACAGCGTTTCCTCATCGGCGGTTAAATCACGACGAACGCGCGTTTCCAGTTCAGTCAGTTCTTCCAGCAATTGCCGGTTGTGCTGGAAAAAAGGCGCTTTGCAGTGGAATTCGCCGACGACCAGCGCCTGACGAATGAAAAGAGTCCGCGCCAGCGCCGGGTCCAGCGGTCCATAATTAACCCGACGCCCCGCGACAATCGGCAGACCATACAGCGTCACCCGTTCGGTTGCTGTGACCTGGGCTGAGCGCTTTTCCCAGTGCGGCTCGGTGTAACTACGCTTGAGCAGCGGCCCGGCCAGGTTTTCCACCCACTCCGGTTCGATCTGCGCTACGGTCCGCGCGTAGAGCCGGCTGGTTTCCA
>JAGRHM010000709.1 GCA_020445005.1 Candidatus Competibacteraceae bacterium
CCCCCAGTCGCAGCGGCAATCCCGACACCTACGTGGTGTTCGGACGGCGCTATCGCGTCAAGGAGACCAGTGAGGGGCACCGGGAAATCGGCACAGCATCCTGGTACGGTTGGGATTTTCACGGACGCAAGACCTCCAGTGGGCCGCCGTTCAACATGTTCGAGCTGACTGCCGCCCACAAGAGCTTGCCCATTCCAACCTACGTCCGGGTCACCAATCTGGAGAATGGCCGCAGCATTGTCGTCAAGGTCAACGACCGGGGACCCTTCGTGGGTGAACGGATTATCGACCTGTCTTACGCCGCCGCCGCCCGCCTCGACATGTTGGAACACGGCACCGCTCAGGTGGAAGTCGTCGCTCTGGAGCCGTATCAATATCTGCCTAAACTGGCGGCGCAACGGGCCAAAGCGCAGGAGCGACTGGCTCGGCGTGCGGTCGAACCTGCGCTTGGCAAGGAGAGAACGCCATTACGGTTAGCGAGCAATACTGACCCGGTCAAGAACAACCTGCGGGCCAAACCAGCGGCAAAAGCGCAGTTAGCCTCGGTAGCCCCCATGGCCAAACCGGTCAAGAATCAGCGCGAGACGGCCAAGAACCGCCCTGCGCCAGTGAGCAAGAGCAATGCGCTTTACGTGGTCGGGACCATCATTGAACGCAATAACGCCCGGCAGGTGCAAACCCGGCTAAGCAACCAGTTGCAACGCAATGTTCAGGTCGGATCCGGCAAGGGTCAACATTACGAAGTGCGGGTGCCGCTGCGTAATCCCGGCGAAGCGCGGCAGGTCACGATTCGCCTAGCGAGTCTGGGGGTGAGTCGTTCCCGGATCATCGCGGATTAACAACCGGTATTGGAAAGTGACCGCTGGCCTGTCGTCCACTGGCCAGACGGTTTGCTTCCCTCGAACTTCTGGCTAGAATCGCCGCCCATCATTTTTTCAACTACGGGACTTGTCACGGATCATGTCGTACTCGATTCCAGTTCGTCTTGTTAATTTGCTTGCAGTCTTGATGTTTGTCTCGGTGACGCTGGGCGGAATAGGCATCCACGCTCAAACCCAATCTGAAGTGCAGGCTATTCCGCCGCCGCCGCAGGTTCCAGTGCGCGGCTACATTCTGATCGATTATCAGAGTGGCAATATCCTGGCGGAGATGAACAGCGGCGAACGCATGGAGCCAGCCAGCATTACCAAGCTGATGACCGGTTACATCGTTTATAAGGCGCTGAAATCAGGTAAGATCACCCTGAATGACCAGGTAACCATCAGTGAAAAGGCCTGGCGGATGCAGGGTTCTAAAATGTTTATCAAGGTCGGCGGTCAGGTGTCGGTGGACGATTTGCTCATGGGCATGGTGGTGCAGTCCGGCAATGACGCGACCGTGGCGCTGGCTGAATATGTGGCGGGCTCGGAAGAAACCTTCGCCAGTCTGATGAATCAGGAAGCTGAACGACTTGGTTTGACCAGTAGCCACTTTGTCAACGCATCCGGGATGCCCGATCCCAACCACTACATGTCGGCCCGCGATATTGCTTTGTTGACCCGGGCGATCATCCGGGAATTTCCCGAGCAATATGTCCGCTATTCCGTGCGCAGCTTCAAGTACAATAATATGTAAATGCTCATTAACTGCAGGC
>JAGRHM010000710.1 GCA_020445005.1 Candidatus Competibacteraceae bacterium
TACCGCACTCAGATGGATACCCCCTCTCGGGATTTCAGTATAAAAACCATGTCTGGAACACTACCAGAATTTGCAACGGAGTCTAAATTAACGCAACAGAGCCGGAAAAAGAAATACAATTTGATTTTTCACAATGAAATTCCGTGGGAATTCCTGATAATTTTATTTGTTTAAACCTGTTGTAATGTAACATACAAGGAGTACCTGGAGACTGAATCTGCACGAGTCTGATTGTGTCTCACGGCAAAGAAAAAACGTCATCTCGACAGGAACAGAAAACTGACCGGGTATGTGCTTAAGCTCTAACTTGTTAACCTCCTAAATTATGAGAGCCAAGACTGTCATCATTGTCGGCGGTGTCGCCGGCGGCGCATCCTGCGCTGCGCGGCTGCGACGTCAGGACGAGTATGCAAACATCATCATGTTCGAGAAAGGCAAGTTCGTGTCATACGCGAACTGTGGCCTGCCTTTCTACGTTGGTGACGTGATCCAGGAAGAGCAAAATCTTCTGGTCGCGACTATCGAGTTGTTCAGGCAACGCTTCAACATCGATGCGCGCACCGAACACGAAGTGATCGCGATCGATCGCCAGGCAAGGACGGTCACCGTCAGACGCCTGGATACCGGCGAGGAATACGAGGAAGCTTACGATATGCTGGTACTGGCGCCGGGTGCGGTGCCGATTCAGCCACCATTGCCGGGCATTGATCTACCTGGGGTGTTTACCATCCGAACCGTACCTGATGCCCACGAGGTGCGCCTGTGGATTGAGCAGCACCAGGCAAAACGCGCAGTGGTTGTCGGTGGTGGTTTCATCGGGCTGGAGATGGCCGAAAATCTGCGCCATCGAGGCCTGGATGTGACAATTATCGAGAAGGATGTGCAATTGATGCCGCCGATCGATCGGGAAATGTCATTCCCGCTGCTGGATGAACTCAGGCAGTCCGGTGTGCGCGTGGAGTTAAACGACGGTGTCAGTGCGATCGTTGATCGGGGCGGTTGCCTGGGTATAGAGACGGAACGCGGCCTGAGGCAGGACACGGACCTGGTGATCATGGCGATCGGCGTACGCCCCGATACCGGGCTGGCGCATGCATGCGGTCTGCGCCTTGGCCTGCGCGGGCACATCGTAGTGGACGGCAACATGCGCACCAGCGACCGGCGTATTCTCGCAGTCGGGGATGCGATCGAGGTACACAGCGTGGTCATCGATCAACGCACGGCGCTGCCACTCGCGGGGCCGGCGAACCGCCAGGGACGCATCGCTGCAGATGTGATCACCCACCGCGGGCGTTTCTTTCGCGGTATCCAGGGCACGGCGGTTTGCGGCGTATTCGGCCTCACCGTGGCCAATACGGGAGTGAATGAAAAGACGTTGCGCCAGACCTCCATCGATTTCGATGCGGTGTACGCACACCCCAATGATCACGTGAATTATTACCCGGGTGCCACCCCGATCTTCATCAAGCTGCTGTTTGACAAGTCCAGTGGCAAGGTTCTAGGCGCCCAAGCTGTGGGCAGGAAGGGCGTAGAGCGACGTATTGACGTGATCGCGATGGCGATCCAGATGGGCGCGACGGTGTTTGATCTGGAAGAAGCGGAGCTGTGCTATGCGCCACAGTATGGCGCTGCAAAAGACCCGGTGAATATCGTCGGTATGATCGCTGCGAACGTGATGCGCGGTGACTTGCTCATCGTGCCTTGGCAGGACATGCACAAGGACGGTTGCGTGGTGCTGGATGTGCGCGAGCCGAACGAGGTCCAGTGTTCACCTATTGAGGCGGACATCCATATCCCGTTGCACGAGCTGCGCAGCCGGCTGGATGAATTGCCCCGCGAACAGACAATTCATATATCCTGCGCGATGGGTGCGCGCGCATACAACGCGGTGCGTCTACTGATGCAGCACGGTTTCGACGCGAGCCTGCTGTCCGGTGGGGCCGAGACCTGGTTCTGTGTCAGGGAAGAAAGGTCGTGGCCAGCGAGCACGGCCGCAAGCTGAGAGAACCGGACTCGGAAAAAACCGGGGCAGGATATTGCCAACTTGAGTGTAGCTAGTGGGTCATTTGCTTTGCTTGTGGCCATTGATATCTATCCCTTTGTGGAATCGGTTGATGAGTCACGGCTCCGGAACCGCCCAGATGATAGCGTCGTTCGCGTGCCTGTTGGCGACGGAGCGCCCGCTTGCCACCCCAAATAGAGGGGGTTGGATGCGCATTCCAACCCCGCGCGACCGCTTCCAACCATTCGATCAATTGCGCGGAGCTATCGGGCTGCTGCCCGGCCAAGGCGCGACTGACCAAAATTCGCTGAATGGACTCGGCCATGTTCAACCAACTTCCACTGAGCGGTGTGTACAGCGGCATGATGCCATGCGCCATTAGCCAGCAGACCAACGATGCACTCTTATGGCCCGCGATGTTGTCCATCACGAGTAGTAACCGTAATGGCGGCAATGAGTCCAATAGCGTGAAGCGAACCGACAGTCCTTCCTGCCATCGTACCCAGGCCGCGCGATTCTGGGGGGCATTAGGAGTCTTATCCAGGGGCGGCAGGGTGGCGATGATCGCCGCCAATTCCTGCTGGAGCCAAGGATGTAACACCTTGTTAGGCGTATGAGTGACGCCTTTGATCCACAATTGTCCAGTCATAGGATGAAATAAGGTCAACAGCTTAACGGTGCCCCTTCGGAGATACTCATGTGGATAGCGTATGGGTTCACCCCTGGGTTGCCAACTCGTGCCGGGTTGTGGAATCACCTGATACGGCCCGGCTTCATCGGCACACCAGACTACTAATCCATACTGGCTACCTTTACGGTAAGCTTCTTCGATGAGTTTTTTGGGCCTCGGCATCGGGATCCGTCACGGTCACCACGACGGTCTGACCCGCCTTCCTTCGGGGCCGTTGAGCCGTACCGGTGTCGCACCAGGAGCGATGTTTTTGCCAACTCAACCCCGCATCCACCAAGATGCGCCAGATCGTATAGGTACTGACATGAGATAATCCCTGCCGGCGCAAGGCCTGCTGCAAGGTCAACAGCGACCACACCGCCGTTCCATCCCGCTCCCGATCGGGGGGCCGACGGACTTTCGCCGCCAGAATTTGTTCGCGCTCCACAGGCGTATAATCGCGCGGGTGACCACCTGTATTTAGCAGGCATCCTCAGGTGACTCGATTAGAGTGGGAAGATCAAGCGGTTGCCAGCTGCTCCGGGACGAGTTGCGCCTGTTTGCGGGCTATCCCAACCTTCAGCCGGTCCTTATATTGAGTCAGCAGTTTCAAAGTGCTCTCAACGTACTCCTGTGAAGAGATATCATCGGCGATATAATGCTGCAACAAGCTGAGCCAGAAAGCATGAATCTCGCATTGCGGCGATCGCCGCTCTCCCAGCAACGGGCAATCCGGGCAGCGCGCCTTGACCAACACCTGAGCAACCGCGTTCTTTTGCCATTGGCGTCGATATTCGCGGGCATGCGCCGCAATCCATTCCATCGCGCGCCGATCGCGCTCACTGTTGGGAAATTGCCCGACATAATCTTCAATGGCGTTGATTTGTCGAAGCAGAAACTCCGCATCGGACACTTCAACATGCTGATTCTGGCACATGAAGCGGCTGATGAGGGCTAACAGGGGGTCGTCGACGATGTACATGATTTTTATCGCGCCTGATAGGATCACGGAACAAAATCATAGCAAAAAATTGTGCAATGCACAAAAAGTTTCCGGGTTCTCTCTGGATCGCTACAAACTCTGCAACATTTAAAAGACCGCCCATGCCATCCTCGAACATCGCTTTATTCAATCTGGGATTCCGACCATTTTTTCTGGGCGCGGGAGCTTTTTCAGTCATTGCCATGGCGCTGTGGATGGCGGTTTATCTCTTTCAC
>JAGRHM010000711.1 GCA_020445005.1 Candidatus Competibacteraceae bacterium
GTGTACCCCATCAAAATTACCGATCGTGGCCACGCAGCCATGATGTCGAGGGCGCAGATTATGTTGACCGCGAATGAATTCCATGCCGTTTACGCTGCTCTTGAATTCAAGAAACTCGTGATTATACGGAGTTGACCACGATTTTCATGCAAAAGCCGCATTCGCATCGACATTACCCATGCAACAAATCCCTGGGACGTATCCCTGCCGCCAGCGCCGCCACCAGATAACTCCCCCCGCCAGCCGCGATGAGTCCCGCGAGACGCCATAACCGTTCGCTGGCGCCGGCTTCGACCCAGCTCGCGAGATCGCCGGTTCCCAACCACAACACCACGCCCATGGTCAGATTGGCAAGAATCAATTGCAGCAGATACCTCATCCAACCTGGCTGCGGCTGATAAATATCCCGCCGGCGCAGATTGAAAAACAGCAATCCCGCGTTGAGAAACGCCGCCAGCGATGTGGCCAGCGCCAGCCCGGCATGGGCCAGCGGCCAGATCAGGATCAGCACCATCGCGGTGTTGGCGCCCATCGCGATCACGCCATATTTGACCGGGCTGCGCGTATCCTGGCGGGCGTAAAAACCGGGGGCTAACACCTTGATCAGCATAAACGCCACCAAACCGAACGCGAAGGCCATCAAACTGCGGGCGGACAT
This sequence comes from Candidatus Competibacteraceae bacterium, assembly GCA_020445005.1. Taxonomy (GTDB): domain Bacteria; phylum Pseudomonadota; class Gammaproteobacteria; order Competibacterales; family Competibacteraceae; genus UBA2383. Next base: position 659 of record JAGRHM010000711.1, read on the forward strand.
TTCAACATCGCGGGCATCGAATGCGCCATACTGGAACAGGCTTGACAACAGCGGACCGGCCAGCAGGATCAACGCGACCGTAGCCGGTACGCCAATCAACAGCGCCCAGCGCAGCGCCCAATCCAGGGTGCGGGAGAAATCCCCTTGGGCGGCATTGGCGTGTTGCCGGGATAGTCGGGGCAGGATCACGGTACCCAACGCGACTCCGAAAATGCCGAGTGGAAATTCCACCAGCCGGTCCGAGTAGTACAGCCAACTGACGCTGCCGGACACCAGGAACGAGGCCAGCAGAGTATCGATCAACAAATTGACCTGCGCGACCGACGAACCGAACACAGCGGGCAACATTAGCTTTAACACCTGCTGTACGCCTTGCGCGGCCCAGCCCCACCGGGGACGCGGCAGCAATTTAACCTGGCGCAGAAAGGGAATCTGGAAGCTCAGTTGAATCATTCCGGCGATGAACACCCCCCAGGCCAATCCCATGACCGGCTGCTCCATCCGCGGCGCCAGCCACAACGCAGCGGCGATCATAGTCAGGTTCAGTAATACCGGCGTCACAGCGGGAATGGCGAAGCGCCCGCAACTGTTAAGCACCCCGCCGGCCAGAGCGGTCAGCGAAATGAACAGCAAATAGGGAAAGGTGATGCGCAACATCTCTACCGTCAGTTCGTACTTGCCGACATCGGCGGTGAAGCCCGGCGCAAAAATCAGAATCAGCAGCGGCGCGGCCAGTACGCCAATGGCGGTGATCAACAACAAAATCGTGCCCAGAGTGCCGGTCACTTGATCAACCAGTTCCCGTAATTCTTCCGGGGAGCGCTGCGTCTGGTATTCCGAGAACACTGGTACGAAAGCTTGCGAGAACGCTCCCTCGGCAAACAGGCGGCGCAGGAAGTTCGGGATACGGAAAGCCACGAAAAAAGCGTCGGTGCCGGCCCCGGCGCCGAACAACTGCGCGTAAATCATGTCGCGGATAAAGCCGGTGACGCGCGACAGCGAGGTCATGGCGCTGACCACGCCAGTAGATTTGAGGAGAGCCTTGCTCATGGCGGTTTTACCCGGGATGGAAAGGCGCGGATGATAGCCGGATCGACTGGAACTGTCAGCGGTTAGCGCCGGATTGGGGGATTGACAGGCTGATTGGAAACATCAATAGTAATCAACTTTTTTTCTATCCTAATTGATGTGTGAGTTTTTAAGGAGTCCTGATTTTGGCCAATACAGCCCAAGCAAAGAAACGCGCCCGCCAGGCGGAGAAGCATCGTCAGCACAACGCCAGCATGAAATCCATGTTGCGCACCTACATCAAGCGGGTGATCAAAGCGATTGGCTCCGGCGACCAGGCCAAAGCCGAGTCGGAATATCAGATCGCCGTGCCGATCATCGACCGTATGGCGCGCAAGGGTTTAATCCATCCTAACAAAGCCGCCCGCCACAAGAGCCGCCTGATCCATCATATCCGCGCTATGGCGTCGGCCTGAGAAGCGGTACGCGATCTTTGTAGCCTGGATGCAGGCCATCAGTGGTAGGTCGGGCATAAGCGCAGCGTTGCCCGACAGCAGTTTGCATGTCGGGCACGTCCTGTGCCCGACCTACGGGTGATCTATTTTTCGGGTAACCAAACCGGGATTGCATACCATCCTGGCAAATTGTCCCAGGTAAGCCAGTCCGGCAATGGCCCGGTTGCCATACCACGAGGTCATTTCTCCGTCGATCAGTCGCAGCTTCTCCAGCGGATAGTCATGCTCACGGGCGAAGCTTTGCAAATCACCCTCCTGGAAACGATACGGTTCGCTGCTGAACAGGATCAAATCGGCAGTGTCCAGCAGGATGCGATCGAGTTTCAGCTCCGGATAACGCGCTACTGACTCTGCCGGCAGCGTCTCCCACCCCACTAATGCCAACATGCGGGCAATGTAGGTGTCGCGGCTAACCCCCATCCACGGTTTCCGCCAGATCAGATACAGCACTTTTTTTCGGGGCCAATCGGTCTGACGCAGTTCGGCCAGCGCCTGGGCGAACTCTACTGTCAGGCGTTCAGCCTCAGCCTCGCGATGAAAAATCCCGCCGAGTAACCGGTAAAGCGGTGGATTATCCTCCGGGGTCAGCGGATGGCTAACAATGACCTGAAAACCATCGGCCAGCAGCCGGTCGGCCAGTTCCTGGGGATTCTCGTCGATGTTGAGGATAACGTGTGTGGGTTGCAGCGCGCGTAATCGCGCATATTTGAGCTTTTTCGTGCCGCCGACGCTGGGAATGGCGGCGACGGCGGGTTGGGGATGAATGCAGTAATGGGTGCGGC
>JAGRHM010000712.1 GCA_020445005.1 Candidatus Competibacteraceae bacterium
TGACCGTGACATGAAACACCGGGTTCTGCCCCATCAGCCAGCGGGACAGCACATCGGCGGTCATCGAGGCGATCAGCGTGGCAAAAAACACCAGTGAAGCAAAATTTCCCTGCAGCTCCTCAAGGACAAAGACCACGCCGGCTAAAGGCGCATTGAAGATCGCCGACAGTCCGGCGCCAGCGCCCGCAGCAATGAGGATGCGTTGTTCCAGAGCATCGCTGTGCGAACGGCTACCGAATGCTTGACCCAAAGCACCGCCCATTTGCACCGTCGGTCCCTCGCGCCCAAGGGTCAGGCCGCCCGTTACGCCAATCACGCCGCTGAGGAACTTGACCCATAAAATGCGGTGCCAAACCATCGACCGATAGCCGAGTAATACGCCTTTAAGATGGGGAATACCGCTGCCGGCGGCCGCCGGCGCGAAAAAGCGCACCAGCCAGGCGGCCACGCTGATCGCGATGACCGAAAAGAGAATGGATAGGGCTATGCCGCCATAGTCGCCAAATTGGCGCGCAAACTGAAGAAACTTCATGCGCGACGCTTCGCCGATCTCCAGCGTCGTCGCAAAAGCCACAGCCATCAACCCCGAAAGAACGCCTAACGCCAGCGCGCGCGGCAAGAGACGCAGGCGTTGACGATTCAGTTTCTCCATGCGCCGCTTGGCGCGGAGCAGATGATTTTCTTTGTGGGATGTCGTTGAATGTGTTACGGGCGTCATGAGTTCAACGTGCTGGCGGATCCACCAAGCCCGGCGATGGCTTAGCGTTGCTAAAGCGGATTAAAGATAATGAAACAAATCCAGAGGATAACGGTGACCCGCCAGATAGTCATCGATACAACGCAGCACCATCGGACTGCGGAGCCTGGGTCCCAGGGCAACCATTTCCTCTCGGGTCAGCCAGATTGCCCGTTGAATCCCATGATCGAGTGGTTGGTCGGGGTGATGATGCAGAGCGACGCCTGAGAAACAGGTGCGCACGAACGTATGGCCCTTGGGATGGGTCCAGTAGTAGATTCCAATGACAGCATCCACTTGAACTTCCCAAGCGGTTTCCTCCAGGGTCTCCCGGATCGCCGCCGCCGCCAGCGTTTCATGCTCATCCAAATGACCGGCGGGCTGGTTATAGACCAGTTCATCGCCGTCTGCGTATTCTTCGACCAGCAGAAACCGGCCCTCGCGCTCGATAATGGTCGCTACCGTCAGGCGAGGGCTCCATGCTAAATCGTTATTCATGATATCCCCTTTTATGGCAATGGCCTGGCGATGGTGAACGCGCCACGCAGATCGCCCTCCCGGAAACCACGCGCCTTATCATAAGGATACAGTTTCTTAAGTTCAGCATCGACTTCGGGGGCAATCTTCTCGCCATGACAGTTGAGACACAGACCAGCGGTGGGAATAGCCTTCATATAACGGAAGGTTTGCTGACCCTGATCGTCGTCGATCACCGCAAAGAATTCCAGTCGATCAACCGACTCACCCTGGGCTTTACGCGCCTCGAACTGCTTGA
>JAGRHM010000713.1 GCA_020445005.1 Candidatus Competibacteraceae bacterium
TTGGGAAAGAGGTTAACCGCCGGGGTGCAGAACAGGACAAAATTCTCCACCGCGACGCGGTTTTCCAGGGCCGGATCGGCACGATTGAACAGAATCAGTATCTCCAGTTCCTCGCCGGCGCACCGGCGCGTCGCTGAACCGAGCCCACTCAATTCCACGAATAGATATCGCTGCGGAAAGGCGAAATATTCCTGCAATAGGCGGTAACCTTGAAACGAGGGCGGTACATAGGGCAATAACGCCTGATCTTGCGCAAAGCCCTGGCGATGAATGACCGGGCCGGGAATTACCTCGTGCCAAGGGGCGGGCCGCTGGCCAGGCCGCGCAACCAGGGTCACTACATTTGCTAACAGTTGTTCGTACAGGCGCATGGGCAATGCATCGCTGCCTTGCAAATAGAGAGATAACCGTTCCAGGGGCAGTTTGCTGAACGGCAGACCGGGCTGGGTCGTTCGCAAGCGCAGACGAATGCCCGCCCGGATTTTGTGTGCCTCGGGCAAGTCCAGCGCGGCGATCGGTTCCTTGCCAGCAAAGTAGTGCGCCTCGGTGATCTCTAGGGGCCACAAGGTCACGGGGTGCGCAGTGCGATATTCGCAGGAAGTTTGTTCGCCTTTCCCCAACAGACTGCGCAATTCAGCGTCCCGGGGAATAACAAAACCTTGTTCAAGCGCCCCTTCGGTGGGATCCGGCAGGAAACGCGCGATGATCATGGAAGGGGTCGGGGCCAGATAATGCGGATAGAGTACTTCGAGTAAATGCTGGGTGAACTGGGGAAACTCGGCGTCCATCTTGAGCTGCACCCGCGCCGCCAGGAAACTGAAGCCCTCCAACAGGCGTTCGACATACGGGTCAGTGCATTCAAAACCTTCCAGCCCCAGACGCCCGGCGATTTTCGGGAACTCGCGGGCAAATTCACCCCCCAGTTCGCGTAGAAATTGCAGTTCCCGGTTGTAGTATTGGAGTAGGCGAGGGTCCATCAGCGTCCCCTCGACTTGCGGGCTTCCTCTTCAACTTTCACCTGGCCGCTTTCCAGGTCAATCTCGGTTTTCAAATACAATTGTTGTGGCAAGGGCTGCCCCCATAATTCGCCTTCAATTTCAAAGGTCAGGGCGTTATGGCTCATCTGCGAGGCGGTCAGATTCGCGCGCACACGCAAGGTGCCGCGTAAAATGCGCGGCTCGAAATCGATCACCGACTGCCGCAGCAAATTTTCCAGCATGTTCAGATCGAGAATGCGCACGGTCATACCCGCCAGCGGCGGGATGCCAAAATTCAGGGCGGAACTGGCCGCCAGGGGATAGCGCTCCATTTGGTCGGGACTGAACGGACGCCCGGCGTTGAACAGCCAGGCCAGGTCGCGTAATACACAGTCCCGCAGCCGGCTCATGGATAAGACCCGTTTTTTTCTTGTTTCCTGCGGCTGATCAGGCTCATCGTCGGTCAGCCGGTCCAGCAGCGAAGGCTGTAAGCGTTCCTGAGGCGTGAGTTCAGCCACGGATATTGGGGGAAATCATCATGATTCGGCGGATTTAGCGGGCGGAGCGTCGTCCGACGTCGCCGGTTCGACGGCTACCTCCCCTAGTCGCAACAGGCGGGCATCCAGCAATGGGTATTCTCCCTCGTCCGTCACCAGCATCCGCTGTCCCATGCCGATATACACATCTTCGGTCTGTTCAATCCACTCTGTCTTGTGGCTTAGTTGCAAGGCTGGGTCGGGACTGGTGGGTGAGCCGGGATAGCGTGCGGGAATCAGGCCAACCGCCTCGCCGCCGTTGCTCCAAGTGAAGAGGGCGGGCATCCAAACCAGATCGCGCAAATCAGCGGGCGCTTCCAGCTTGACGCTGCCAATCCGGTGGAAGGGAATCCAAAAATAACGACCATTGACAATCGCCTCCAGGACTGGACCTAGGCGACTGTCGGCATCAGCGATCCAACTAAAAGGTTGATTATCAATCATGCCACTGGTGGCTGGCGCGCCCTCGAACGCTTGTTCCCGGACTGGCATCGCCTGTTCATGATGACCCTCGGCGGTCAGGCGCAGCGCCTCCAGCAGCAAGGCGACCCAGGGTTCCGGATCACCGAAAATCAGCGGTGACCGCCGCCCGGCGAAGACGTCCGCGCGTAGCATTTCGCAACGCAACGCCTCGAGGTAGGTTTGCACCATCGGCAGGCTGCTGGCGTCCATTTCCTCCAGTACATTCAGTTGCGTCAGCGCGCGCTCCCATTGCCCCAGGATCGACAACAACTGAAATAGAAAAATCCGGTGTTTGGGATTGGCGGGTTCTCGACGCACCTGGTCTTGCACCTTAGTCAGAACCGGCTGCAGGTCGCGTTCCGCCAGTAATTCGCCCAATAGCATCAGCATTCTCCTGGATCACGGCCAAAAGAGCCGGTGGTCGCCCACCGGCTCCGGGAGTCGATCAAGCCACTTCGACCGTAGTCTGATCGAAGGACGCTTCCACCGGCTTGCCGATGGTGCCGCCCTTGGTATCCTGCTGTTCGTAATGGACGGTCAACTTGGCATAGGCAAAGCTCACGTTGCTGAAAGGCTCATCCTCGCCACCGCTACCGCCCCAATCCACATGCTCGACCAGGCAGTTTTCAAAAGTGTAAATCTCGAATGGCTTTTGCACCGCGCCCTTAGCGCCAACGTTCTTGGTCAGATGCACGATGATCTTGTCGATATGCTGGCCGGAGACCATAAACCCGAATAGTTGGGGGGTTGCCTTCTCGCGTCTCATCGTGCAATTGAAGGAGCTGATTGAGGTGCGTCCGGAGGACAGACCCGTTGAACCAGAACTGACTGTGGATGGATTGCTCGCGCTGAAGCTGTAGCTATACAGCTTGATCCACTTTTCGTAGCCCTTGGCCGTGCTTTCGCCTTCGATGCCGTTGGAAACCTGCATGTATGAATCATAAGACATGTCATTTACCT
>JAGRHM010000714.1 GCA_020445005.1 Candidatus Competibacteraceae bacterium
AAGCGGCCTGGATCGCCGGCGACCGTGCGCCGGGTCTGTTGCGCGAACATTGGGGTTTCAGCGGCTGGCTGGGGCATATTCCGGCGCTGTGGAACCGGTTGTTGACTGAAGCCCAGGAACGGAGCGTGGTCGGTCGGTCGCGCATTCCGCTGATTCTGGCTAGTGATCATGATCCCAAAGCGGTGCGCGCAACCTTGATGAACGCCGGTCGGGCGGGCGTGGCTGAGTATCTGCGGGTCGAGCGCCGGGAATTAACTGACATCGAACCCCCATCGGGACCACTGGGTTTGTTGATCGCTAATGCGCCTTACGGCGAACGCCTGGGTGAACATGACGAATTGACGATGCTGTACGCCCAGTTGGGCGACCGGTTGAAAACGCGCTTTACTGGTTGGCAGGCGGCCGTATTGACGGGCAATCCTGAACTGGGCAAACGCATGGGACTGCGCGCCGAGAAGGTTCACACGTTCCACAATGGGCCGTTGGAATGTCGATTACTGCGCTTCCAGGTAGAGCCAAACTATTTCGTCAATCGGGAAGCGGCGGATCAGCGAACCCGCACTCGCGCTTTGCAACAGGCAGTGGATAGCGGAGCGGAAGGTTTTATCAACCGACTACGCAAGAATCTGCGTCACCTGGGCCGCTGGGCAACGCGGGAAGATGTGAGTTGCTATCGGTTGTACGATGCCGATTTGCCGGAATATGCGGTAGCGGTGGACCGTTACGAACAATGGCTGCACGTCCAGGAATATGCGCCGCCGGCTTCTATTGATCCCGCCAAGGCGCGGGAACGGCTGGAACAGATCATGGCGGCGCTGCCTGCGGTACTGGAGTTGCCGCCGGAGCAGGTTTTCCTCAAAGTCCGGCAACGGCAACGCGGCGCGAGCCAGTACCAGAAGCAGAGCGAGCAAGGACGCTTCCATGAGGTTCATGAAGGACCCGCACGGTTTTTGGTCAATTTCACCGATTATCTGGACACCGGCCTGTTTCTCGACCATCGCATCACCCGGCGGCGACTGGGCGAACGGGCAAGCGGACGGCGTTTTCTGAATCTGTTTGGCTATACGGGAACGGCTACGGTTTACGCCGCGCTGGGCGGCGCGCTGCGCACCACGACCGTTGACCTGTCGGCGACCTATCTGGACTGGGCGCGGCGAAACCTGGAGTTGAACGGAATTCGCGGCCCCCGACATGAACTGATCCAGGCGGATTGTCGGGAATGGCTGGCGCACGCCAGGGAACGCTACGATCTGATTTTTCTCGATCCGCCCACGTTCTCGAACTCCAAACGGATGGAAAAGAATTTCGACGTGCAACGGGACCACGCAGAGTTGTTGCATCAGGCTTTAAAGTTGCTGACCCCTGACGGACTACTCATCTTTTCTACCAACCAGCGTCGGTTTCGGTTGAACCAGGAGGCGCTGACAGACTGGCGAATCGAGGACTGGAGCCGGCAAACCTTGCCGTTGGATTTCGCCCGTGATCCGAAAATTCATCAGTGTTATGCGTTAAGGGCTAAAGGCTAAAGGCCGGAGGATAAACGTGGAATCATTGTCGTCGTGGGAGGGTGGGATAGTCTTGGATATCCGCGAAGCGAAACTTGGGAGTTAGATCAGAGCGTTTGGAAAACCCACCGAAAAGCCGGACCCGGTACAAGAACAGCTCATTGCTTATCTTATAACAGTTCGCTTGGCCAGACTGTATTATTTGGTGGAATTGGAAAATCGGGCCAAACGCTTGGCGACACTTGGGTATGGGATGGAAATAGCTGGTCAAAATTGTCGGGCAAGGGACCCGATGCGCGGGCCCACGCAGCAATGGCGTATGATGAATCACGCAACACATTAGTCTTATTTGGTGGGCTTCATCGCGACAGCAGCGCTTGGTACGGGGACACGTGGGAATGGAATGGTTATCAGTGGGAGAAGATATCGACAGATGGTCCTGACTCCAGAGCCTTTCACTGTATGGCTTTTGATCGTCATGCCAATAGAGTTGTATTGTTTGGAGGCGCGAAGTCGACATTTGAAGAATTTGGTGATACTTGGTTATGGAACGGTAAAATATGGAAGGAAGTCGACAACCATGGCCCGTCACCCCGTCGCAGCCATGCAATGACATATGTGCCGGGATTAACTTCAATTGTGATGTTTGGTGGACTCTCCAATGGGCAGCGCTTGGATGATATGTGGCAATGGGATGGAAGTAACTGGTCAATTCAGTAAAAAATCCGATATAACCCGCGACTCACTGGGTCCATTTTCTCTCACTATTCCAAATCAGCGCCAATAATACTATTAACCATCCATGTGATACGTAAGCCCGGTGGATAAAGATTTGCGATTTGTGTGATCCCTCTAATGTATCCGTTACTGGCAGAGGCGAAGTGTGAAGAGTTTCCGGTAGTTTACAGAAACTTCAAATTGCAATTTCTGAGCCTTCCTCAAAAGGGTATGATTCGTCCCTTTTGAGCAGTCAGTTCTGTAATAGGAGAAGGTTGGACATCCTCAGCCTAAAGAAATCATCCCCCCGCCATCGCC
>JAGRHM010000715.1:0-1126 GCA_020445005.1 Candidatus Competibacteraceae bacterium
CCTTTCGATAAGTTGACAATACCCACAACCAGCATCCAGGAGGTGCGCCCTTGCTGGGAGATAGTCGGCGAACGCGTCCAGTAGGGGCGTAGTATCGAATAGATACCGCCCAGCGGCATAGGTCTCCGCCAAGTCATCATACAAAAACGCTAGATTGGGCATATTCGTTTCTCCGGAGCCAGGAACTCACGACAGTTCTAATGACATGGACGCCCCTTCTCATTCAGGGTTAATGACGCCTTCCCCGTTTGGCACCGTGATGCCGCAGTCGGTAGGCGCGTCCATGTCATTAGAACCAATTCCGGCACCCATTCTGCCGTGCCGGTCGCGGCCCAGGGAGAATCTTCGCCGTCACCGGGCGAGGAAAAGATTTAAAATGCGCCGCATGCAACATGCCGACCCCGGAGGCTTGCTCTGTTGACGCTCGATCTTTCCAGCTTTACCACGACGTTCCTGGCCGTGATGGCCGCGTTTCCGGTTTTCCGGCAATTAATGCAAACAGAGGCTTATTTGCAAAGGCGGTTGGTAGCACGCGTGCCGGGTCTAGGCCAACCGGGGCGTTCAGTGAAGAAGGTGTTCGATGATTTTGTTCTCGTCGAATTTCCCACCGATCAAGATCCCGAACTTGATCTCACGTTTACCGTCATTTTCTTTTGATGGCAGATCGATGGCCAACCACGGTGAAAGGGTTGCCTCCATAACCGGCTGCCGGTTTCTATTGAGCACGCCACCCGAAACCATGATCCACGGCAGTCCGTCGCTGAGCAGGTCGACCGTAAAATGCCGAAGCAATCCGTTCAAGTCCCAATAAACATTTCCGTTGGCCGCCTTCATGATAAAGCCGTTGCGGTCGACGTGAATATCGCACGACGCCTTGTTAAACGCGACATGCAGGCTTAATCCGGTGTCAGCCGAGCGAAAGCTGGTTCCAATGCCCTTGGCCGCGGCGATATTCCGCCAGGTTGCCGATGCATCATGGGGTTTATCCGGAACCATCGGCGTGCTGACGGGTTTCTTCCGCATGGACAGACTGGTGATCGGGCCAGGAGGAAACGCTTTTGAGTACATAAGGTTAACAAACTTTTCGCGCATATTCCTTGCGAAATAAAAATGGACCCCGGTCGAA
>JAGRHM010000715.1:1188-2254 GCA_020445005.1 Candidatus Competibacteraceae bacterium
TCACCCATGAAGCGCCTGAAAACGCTATCGACATGATCGACCTCCCACCGTTTGCGAAGCGCTTCTTGCGAATACTGAGCAGCGGATAACGTGCCGCTGCCGACACCTAGGTAAGTACTCACTATTGCCTCCTCATATCATTCACTGGTCTTTCTTTCAGCCGGTCTGGCCAACACGCCATATCGAACCCGAGGCGATCCTGCGGACGTCAGGCTTGACATCGGCTCAGGCGCGGAGCAGTCCTGAACAGACACGAGCGGGGCGCCGAGGACGATTGAGCCGCCGGGGGTCAACCGCCGGGTTATCCGCCGCCCAATAGGTGGATGCGAACATCCGGCGCTGGGTCCTCGTTCAGTTTGGGCGGGCCAGCGGGTCAAACTGGACGAATGCCGCCAGCGTCGTCCCATCGCCGGCGCCGGTCAATTGGCGGGCATCACGCCGGAGACGTTGAATAAGACCGGCTTTCCGGCCTCGAAGCCGCCCAATGCGAGGAAAAGGGTTTCGAGCGATGACGGCGACGCCTCGAGTCCACGGGCGCTCTCGTAGCCAGGGGCAACACAACCTTCCAGAAAGTGGGGCGGCGCTGAAGCGTGAATCAGGAAATTGCAGATCCGGCCCTGGTTGTTGCGTTGGCTGTGAACCGGGCGAACCTGCCGGCGCCCCGGATTTCTCTGATCGACAGAGATTTCCATGGCGGCGTTGTAAACGCCGGGTTTGAGCCAGACCGTCCCGTCCATGCGCTCAATCGTATCATAGGTGACGTAATCCACGTGCATGCCCCGAACCACCATGATTCCGCGTAAGTACGTCTGTTTATTGCGGTTGGTCCACGTTCGGGTACCGCGTGAGTAGTGGATCGTGTGCAGCGCGGCGTTGACCGCAGACTCAAGATACGATTTTTGGTTTCCGCTCATCACCCTTTAACCTCTTTTAACGCTTAACTAATCAATTCACATAGCTTGATGGGCCTCTATAGCAGGTAAAGCAATGCAGATACCAACCCGGATACTTAGGCAATCGGCACGGTTCTAATGTTCTAATGACGGGTGTGATTCAAAGTGATGCA
>JAGRHM010000716.1 GCA_020445005.1 Candidatus Competibacteraceae bacterium
CCCTGCTGCTCAATGAAGCGAATCAGCAGGGGGTGGCCATAGTAGCGGTTGCGACTGGCGCGCATGACTTGGTAGCCATCGCCGACCAGAGGTAAAGCGACGGCCCCAGCGATGCAACCGGCGGAGTAGGAACCGATGACCTGAGGGTGGCCCGCCAGCGGATGACGGATTTTGCTCCAGGCGTTGCCGGCATGGGCGGAGGTCATGCTCAGGGACAGCAGAAAAACTAGTGCAATGAGTCGAGTTACCATGCGAATGCGCTCCCAAAAATTGCAGAAGTCGGCTGGTGGGCGATTGGCCTGTAATATCGTCCGCCAGCCGACTCCTCTATCAAAAACACTCTTACCGCCATTGTGGCATTCCTTCGATGCTCAATCCTTCCCTTAGCGCCGCTCCTGCGCTGGCCTCCACCTCATCCAGCAGGCGCTCGATCCAGCCCGTGCGCTGGGTGTAGTCCAGGATGCTCTTTTCGCCAATGACCTCCTCAGCCACGTAACGGGTGCTGCCCAAGGCATCGACCAAGCCAAATTCCACACTCTGCGCGCCCGTCCACATCAGGCCGCTGAAGATCTCGGGATGGTCTTTCAAGCGTTCGCCCCGGCCTTGTTTAACCGCCTTGATAAACTGCTGGTGAATGGCGTCCAGCATCCCCTGCAAGTGTTGGACTTCCTCGGGATTCACGGGCTTGAAGGGATCAAGAAAATCCTTGTTGGCGCCGGCGGTATAGGCCCGTCGTTCCACGCCGAGCTTGGCGATCGCCTCGGTAAAGCCGAAACTGTCCATGCGGACGCCGATGGACCCGACGATGCTGGCCTGGTTCGCATAGATATTTTGCGCCGCGGCGGCAATGTAGTAACCGCCCGAAGCGCACACATCGCTGACGACCGCGTGAACGGGAATTTTGGGATGCTGTTCGCGCAGCTTCCAAATTTCGTCATAAATTTCTCCCGCCTGCACCGGACTACCCCCGGGACTGTTGATTTGCAGGATGACGCCTACTGTGTTGTCGTCTTTGAACGCCTTGCGCAGCGCCCCGACAATATTTTTGGCGCTGGCTTCAGTGTTGCTGGAAATCAAGCCCTCCACGCGAATCAGCGCCGTATGTTTCTTAACGCTGGCGGTGGCCTTACCAAGATTGTCCGGCCAGGCCAAAACCAATAGCAGCACCAGGTAACCGAAGAACAGGCATTTAAAGAAAATCCCCCAGCGCCGCGCCCGTCGTTGTTCGGTGACTGCAGCAAACGCCAGTTTGGTCAGAGTATCGCGCGCCCAACGCTCGTCGTCAGGGGGACTGGTATTCGGATTCAGCTCATTCATGGTGGATTCTCGGCATTACCGCTTAAATGACCGCTTTCCGCTGGCAGGGAAAGCGGGCCAGGGAGAAGAAGGGTTAGAAGAGTTGCCGCGCGGCTTCGCTGAACCCAGACGATCAAGCACTACTTTGAGTTCAGCATCCAGGGGCGCGCTGAGGGCGATCTCCCGTCCGCCCAGCGGCAAATTTAGGCTGTGGGCATGCAGAAACAGCCGGCGCAGCCCATAACCTTCCGCCATCGTCCGGTTGAACGCTGCATCGCCGTACTTGTCGTCGCCGGCTAGTGGATAGCCGATATGCGCGGCATGAACGCGGATCTGATGGGTGCGTCCGGTCGCGATGCAGACCTCCAGCAACGAAGCAGTTGTGTGCAGACTCACCGGACGGAATCGGGTCAGGGCGGGTTTGCCATCATCCAGCGCTTCGACCATGCGCTCCCCGCCGCGTAGTACGTTGCGTCGCAACGGCTGGTTGATTTCATGTGAGCCGAGATTCCAGTGACCTCGCGCTAACGCCAGATAGCGCTTTTCTACCCGCCCGTCCCGGAATGCTTCCTGAATTTTCCGCAGCGCGGTTGGCGTCCGCGCTAGCGCCAGACAACCACTAGTCTCGCGATCCAGCCGATGCGCCAGTTCCAGAAACGGTTCCTCCGGCCGCAATGCGCGCAGAACCTCAATGATCCCATAATCAACGCCGCTCCCCTTATGCACCGCCAGGCCCGCCGGCTTGTCCAGCACCAGCAGATCCTGATCCTCATAAAGCACGGCTTCCCGCAACCGTTCGGCCAGCCCCGGCGGGGGACGGAAGGGTCGATCCTCCGGCTTCGTCAGGCGCACGGGCGGAATCCGCAGCACATCGCCGGCTTGCAGGCGCTGCCGGGGTTGAACTCGTCCGCCGTTCAGACGCACTTCCCCAGTGCGTAGAATCCGATAAATCAAGCTCTTGGGCGCACCTTTCAGCTTGCGCAGCAGAAAATTATCGAGGCGCTGACCGGTATATTCCGGCGTGATTTCCAGATGGCGCACCCCACTGGAAGGCGTGGAAGCAGGCATTATTTGAAGCGTGTTCATCAGACTGTTATAGTTGCAAAGGTTGTCGCCAATGGCCCGAAAGGCCGGCGAAACTGGAAAAATACACGATATCGGTTTTTACACC
>JAGRHM010000717.1 GCA_020445005.1 Candidatus Competibacteraceae bacterium
AACGATTGGCCGCCATGTCGTAAAGGGGGGCTACAATCTGTTTTATGTAACAACTAGCCGCGATTACAAGAAATTTTAGTAGGAACAAACTCGGTTCTCAAGGGTTTTGACATGGGGCTAAAGTGCAGACTACAGCATAAGAACAGACTTGACTGCTACGCTCTTTGCCTGGAGATAAATCTTGTGACTTTATTAAAATTTTGGCTTGAAAACAGTGGATGTAAGAGTAAAAATATAACAGTGGTTTTGTTCGTTTTGCATGTGAAGAAATTGTTAGACTCCATAGCGTAATCAATATGACCCTGTTTGTTGGAGAATCCTAGATGCCCGGCTCATGCATTCGAGGGCCGATGGGTTGCACCCTCACCTTAGTCCCAGATATCCAGGATGGCACGACGACCCTACAGCCATCACCACTGCCCGGATCTATTGGCATCATTCCAACGACGGTGCTTGCACAACCGCGCGCCTTGCTCCAGGAACTGCTGGATGCCAGCAATGGCCCTGAATTGCAGACAGTCGCCGTTGCGCTATTTGGTCAAACGTGCTTCTCAGTAGGCGTTATTGTCGGGATTGGCAGTGATATTATTACTAGCGTTGTAGACCTGCTGAAGCTTGCTAAAATATTAGTGTTAGCTGATCTTTACGATCTCCAAGCCGGTCAAGCTTGGTGGCAACTTGCCAACCCGATGAATTGGCCGCGAGCATTAATTGCCGAGTTAGCCGGTATCGTGTTTGAAGAGACTTTGCGCCAAGCGGCTGAGGAGCGTGATGCGCTAGTCCTGGAGCTTAAAAAGGCGATTGAAGACCCTACGCGGTTCTTCGAAGATCTCGCTGGTAAAGTATGGGATGGCTATAAGAAAGATTGGCAAGACTTTAATGCCTACATGGCGGCCGGAACGCTGGAAGGTCGATTTCGGGCAGGTATGATCTTTGGACCGCTGTTGTTTGATATAGTGAGTCTCATCGTTGGCATCGTCGGCGCTGCGAAAGCAGTCGCAAAAATATCGGCCAGGTTTCCGCGACTGCTCAAGCTTGCTCAAGGTCTGAAGGGGAAGAAGCTGCCAACTGGTGTTCGTAGAGGCGTTAGAGCAGGCCGGGGTGGGGGCGGCGCTCCGAAAGCGCCGAGTTACGATAATTGGGGCGGTGAATTTTTGGATGAGGGAGTTCATCATCACACGCCCCCGCCTAAAGCAGCGCCTAAACCGAAGCCGGTACCGAAGGAACCAAAGCCAGCGCCTGCCGAAAAGCCAGTATCAAAGAAGGCACGGTTGAGTGGAAAAAATCCACCAATATCCCCACGCCAAAAACTACATACTAATGGAACACTAGGGAAATCCCAGTTTAAGCCAGGTATTGATGCGGAATCTGTAACTCGAACTGCTTGGGAACAAGGAACTCCAGTTTTCGATAAAAATGGCAAGTTCCTTGGAAAGCGATTTACGTTTAAACATCCTATAGGCACGTCACCTTCCGGACACAATCAGCATTCCATTTTTGTGCATTGGAGTCCAACGAAAGGAATCCATGGTGTACCGACAACGGTGGGACAATGACTGATAAAAAGCTTGAAAGATGGAAAAGCGCAGTGCATGCAGCCTATGCAGCGAGTATTCCCAACGGGTGGCTACTTGGTTGGGATCGCACTCGCCTACAAACTGAGATTAGAGCAGCGGCCAACACCTTCGAATGCTCGAATGCCACATCATTTGACTATTCAAGATGCAATCGATATGAGATTCAATTGGGCACCAAGGATAGTAATCACGACGTATTGACGGTATTGGTGAGTTTTATTTTGGATGTCTTTTCACTTTATTGGACAACCTATGAAGCAGATGGCCGGTACGGCTCTACTGCAAGTCAGCCTATGCTCTCTCAAGGAAAAATTATTGAGGAGAATGTTCGCCGAGTCTTGGCGAAACAGGGTTTTGAAGAAGTGCCAGCTATTTGGTACAACGAACCACTATCTGGTATTGAACTTGAACTCAGTGAACCTAAAGATGTGACATTAGGCAAATGCCTGTTTGACGATTATGATGGATAGCTACAAAGAAGCCACTTGCGAAGGAATAGGTGTGGTTTTAAAGCCACTTAGGCAAAATAGAGAGCGAGATATATTTGAGAACCTCCCGTGTGGGCAACACGACCTTGCCCATGTGGCTCATGGTGTAGATGTCTTGGGCCATGCGATCTCATTGTCGGACGAGTGGAACGAAAATGGCAGTCAATCCAGCGACTGGCCACCCCATCATATCGTAAAAGGGAAGCCGGAACAGCTAATCCGCTTTTTCAATAATGCGCCGATAGGGCTTGGCGGGTCGCATCTCCAGGTTCGCAGTTAAATCAGCGCGTTGCGAACAACCCGGCGGATATTTCGCCAAGTGCTTCCTTGCTGCCGCGTATAACGCCTCGCTCTTTTGCTTTGGATCGCTCAAATCCGGATGCGTCAGGGTAGCGGACGCCCACGGGTACAGGGGATCGCGATCAAAGCCAGCGCCCAGCAGGAACGCAAGGGACAGGTAAATCATGGCACCGCGTTCAGTAGTCAAGCCATGTTGCTTGACGGCGGCATAGCCGTGGCGCACCAGATGGCGCAGAATGTCGTCGCCCAGCGCTTGATATCTCTGCGGCGCCAAAGCTTGCAATAGCAACAACAATCGATGACCAATACTGGGCGCTTCCGGCAGGCTTTCGAACACTCGTGGTTGTTGAAACAGACCGAGGGTTTGGCGCAAATACTCGTTTTCCGGTCCGACCATCGAATCGAGCAGCGTCATGGCCTGATCGTAAATCGGCGTCATGCGCGCCAGCGCCGTTTCCGGCGCTTCATCCTTGAGCAGCTCGCCCACCCAGGGAAGTTGCGGGTCCTCGTCAAAATGGCTGCCCAACAGGAACATCAAGCTAACGTAGACATACACGTCGCGCTCGGCAACCAGGTGGTAATACTCGGCCCGTTCCAAACCCAGGCGAATGACCGCGCGCGTCCCATCCATCCCCAGCACCTTGCAATGCTCGGGAAAAAACGTTTGCAGATGTTCCTGCACCCGGCTGGCGAAATTCTTGACGACGGCCTGCTCAAACACCGCCATTTGCTCTTGACGGATGATTAACATGGTTCGATTCCTCTGTTCCTGCTGGCTACGTCAAGGCGATGGATTCGCTGCCGAGCTGTTCGCCGTCCAGCGAGAATTTTAACAAAACGCCCGGTTCCTCGCTTTCGACTAGATAGCGCAATACCGGGCCAAACACCGTCCGCAGTTCCTTAGCGTTGCACGTCGGCAGATAGATGCGCAGCACCCGGGGGTCGTAATAACGAAATTCCAGGGGTTCAAGTTCCGGCCCATAGACTTTCAGGAAGGTGCGCAAATGATCGCGCAGGGCGCGCAAATTGACCCGGCTGACCGCGAAAATTCCCCAATGGCGGCCCCAGCCTTCTTCCAGCACCCATTGGGCAAATGGCGTATCCGGCTTGAATACCGCCAGATAGGGAGCAACCTGGGCTACGTCCGGCTCCAGTTCGCCGGGAAACAGACAAACCGATTCGATACGCAAACGGTCCAGCATTTGCGGCAAGTTCGGCGCTGAGGCGCCATCCAGCACGGTGTACACCGTGGTCTCGGGTAGAGTAAACAAATGTTGTTGTAAAGTATTCATGGAAACTGCATCGGGCATAGCCTGTGCTCCGAATTATCAAAGATTTCCTTCCTTCCAGGAGAGGGGTTAGCGTAATCCGTCAATCTTGCCAGGGAATCACCGCTGCGGAGTTCGCTGCTCTTGAGCATGTGATTCTTCCTGAGTATCCGATTGCTCTGGGGTACGCGGCTGCTTTGGGGCCTGCGTCCGCTGCTGCTCTTCCGGGGTACGAGGTTGCTTTTGCGTCCGCTGCTGTTCTTCCGAGGTGCGCGGTTGCTCCTGCGTCGGCTGTTGATCCTGGGTGCGTTGCTGTTCTTGAGCGGGCTGCTGTTCCTGCGTTTCCCCGGTGGTCTGGGTGAATGGCGCACCCGATTGGGCGGCGCTTTTCTGCACTTTGGCCTGCGGCGCCTGATAGCCGCCCACGGTGACGGAATCCAGGGATTGGGCGGCTGGCGCTTGCACCGGACTCGCTTCGGCGCTGGTCACTTCACCGGCCTGATCGTCCGCTGCTTCTTGCGGCGCGGTGGGCGCGGTGGGTGCATCCGGAGAACTGCCGGAACCGGAGCCTGCCGAACCGCTGCCGCTGTTGATCATCACCATGGGGCTACCTGCGATTTGCACCATGGGCGCGCCGCTGATGGTAATGCCGGTTGGGCCAAGGTCGATAAAACTGCCCCCGGCCTTGATCGTTAACTGCATCCCGGCCTCGATAATCACCTTCATCCCGGCCTTAAGATGGATCTCCATGCCGGCATCCAGAGCATGATTCTGACCCACCTTCTCCTGCTGATTCATGCCTACTTTGAGCGACAGAGTACCGTCGATCTTCTGGTTGCAATTACCAACGACCTGCTGATGTTTCTCGCCAGCCACCTTTTCATACTGATCGCCGCTGCCGCCATCGCCGGATTTAACGATGAGATGTTTTTCACCTTCAACCTGCTCAAATTGCTTTTTCTTGACGATCAGATGTCGCTCGCTGCCGATCCATTCCCGGGCGTCGTTCTTGATACGAATATCCTCATCGCGTTCGCCATGTAGAAAGATTTGCTCCTTGCCTTTGTCATCGTCGAAACGGAACTCGTTGAATCCATCCCCACCTTTGCTGGAGAGACTCTTGAGCGTGGACATGGTTTTCTTGTCCGGCAGCGTATAGGGCGGCAGGTTAGCGCCGTTATAGACTCGGCCGGTAATGATGGGTCGATCCGGATCGCCCTCCAGAAAATCAATGATCACCTCTTGACCGATCCGTGGCAGATAGAGCGCACCCCACTTTTTGCCTGCCCAGCTCTGGGCAACGCGAATCCAGCAGGAGCTGTTTTCATCAGCGTTGTCATGCCGATCCCAGTGAAAATGGCATTTCACCCGGCCGTACTGGTCGGTATAAATCTCCTCGCCACTGGGACCGACGACAATCGCAGTCTGTGGCCCCTGCACCACCGGTTTGGGCGTGGTGCGCGGCGCCCGATAGGGTTGCTGGGCGTCAATCGCGGTGATCCTCACCTGATAGGGTTTGTTCACCCATTCCGGATTGGGGGTGGATTCATAGGGATCCGATTGCAGTTCGTAACTGGCGCTCACGACCAGGTACTGGCGATTCTGATCCT
>JAGRHM010000718.1 GCA_020445005.1 Candidatus Competibacteraceae bacterium
GCTTTGCGCAGCGCCGACATCAGCGTCAAGCGCTCCAGGCTCGCGGTATGCATTGCCGGATCGTAGAAGCGAAACACATTGCGTCCGGCCTGCTTGGCCTGGTACATGGCAGTGTCAGAATTTTTCAGTAATTCCTGGAAGTTGGCTCCGTTATAGGGATAAACGCTAATACCAATGGAACCCGTCACCACCAATCGGTGATCCACCAACACGACTGGCTCTTGAAACGTGGTCAGAATTTTTTCCGCGACCCGCGCTGCGCCATCCCGCCCCACATGGGGTAATAAAATGATGAATTCGTCGCCCCCCAGACGCGCCAAGGTATCGGTATCGCGCAATGCCTTCTTCATCCGCGAAGCAACCTCCATGAGCAGGAGATCGCCGACTACATGTCCCAGTGAGTCGTTGATGTCTTTGAAATGATCAAGGTCGCAAAATAACAGGGATAGATTGTCCTTATGGCGGGCTATCAAGGCCAGAACCAGTTCGGCTTGCTCGGCCAGTAAGGTGCGATTGGGCAACCCAGTTACCGGGTCATGGTGAGCCAGATGCTCGATCCGTTCTTCAGCCTGCCGACGCTCGCTGACATCACGCAAAATGACCAACACCCCCCCGATTTCCGGACGCTCGAAGAGGTTAGTGGCGACCGCCTCGACCTCCGTCCAGTATCCATGCTGATGACGGAAGCGAAATTCCGTCGGCGCTCCTCTCTGGTTTGAGGTGAGCACCTCGGCAAAAGCCGTTCGCACCTGAGCCAGGTCTTCTGGATGAATGAACTCCAGAGCCGACTTACTCAGCAATGCTTCAGGTTCATAACCCAGCATGGATTGGCCGCGCGGGCTGATGTAATCGATCCGCATCTGCGCATCCAGAATCACAATCACATCCCAAGCGTGCTGCACGATGGAGCGAAACCGTTCCTCGCTTTCGCGCAACGCCCTCTCGGCGCGTTTTTTCTCGGTAATGTCAAGCAGCATACCGTCGAAAACAATCTCGGTCTCCAGTTGACGCGGGCTGGATAAGCCTTTGAACCAGATCATTTCTCCGGATGGTCTGATAAACCTTCCCTCAAAATCCCAGGGTTTGAATTCAGTGGTGGCTTCCAGGATTGAGGACATAAAACGCGAGCGATCCCGCTCATCGATCCGCGCTACAAACCATTCAAACAGGTCAATTTTCGGGTCGTGTTCTTTCGATAAGCCAAAAATTTCCTCCAAGCGGCCATCGACATAATGAACACCCATTTCCCCCTCAGAGCGTATAAAAAACTGATACACGACCCCCGGTAAATTGGCGGTTACGCTGCGCATGCGCTCTTCGCTGCGTCGCAAGGCCGCTTCAACACGCTGCCGTTCGGCAATATGCCACCACTCGCGCACCGTGCGCTGGGCGATGTGCGGTAGTTGCCGAAAGGTATCGGTGGACTTAACCACATAATCCATGGCGCCCGCTTTCATGACTTCCACTGCCATGCGTTCATCACCCTGGCTGGTCATGATGATCACCGGATAGGAGAGCGGAGCGTCGGCGCGCAGTAAATCGATCCCACTCCCATCCGGCAGGTGCAGATCGGCAATCAGTAAATCCGGCGTCTGGCGCGTTAGCCATGCGCGGGCTGCCTTGAGGCTACCTACTACGGCCAACTCACAGGGGGGGTGACAGGTCTGTATGGCGCGCCGCGCCAGTTCAGCGTGATCCTCATCGTCTTCAGCCAGCAGAATTC
>JAGRHM010000719.1 GCA_020445005.1 Candidatus Competibacteraceae bacterium
AGCTGAAAATCTGCAAGCCGGCGACTAGCAGCAGATCGACGCCCGCCGCCAGTTTGAATTCTCCGGCGCTGAGCAACGTCGTCAGGCCGTGTTTCGGCAACACCAGCAACAAGACCGCCGCCAGGAAGACGATGAAGACAGCGGCCTGGATGACATCGGTGATGATCGAGCCACGCAGGCCGCCTTTGATGCTGTAGAACAGCGTCGCGGCGGTGAACAGCAGGGCTGCGCCGATGAATTCCGGACTTCCGGCTGGGCCGTAGTAACCGCCGACGACGGCGGTGTTGCTCCACACTTCGTTGTAGAGTCGAATCAGGATAGCGGCGGTGAAGGCTAGAGCCGCGGCGCGACCGTATTTGCTGATCAAAAAGCCGACCAAACTGGTCGCGCCGGCGCTGCGCCGCAGATGATAGATCACGAAACCGGCCAGTGGGATCGACAGCCAGTAAGTGGCGTAAGCCAGCCCGCCGATGATGCCGTAACTGGCGCCGAGATTGGCGGCGTTAGTCACCGATTTGGCGAAAATCCAGGAAATGAAAATGCTGGCGGTCAGCGCCCACTGCCGGGCTTCCCGCCCTTGGTGATCCTCGCCGCGAAAGAACGCGCCCACCGTGCGGGCATTCGGCGTCACCGCATACAAGGCGACGCCATAGAAAATCAGAAAACCCCAGAAGGTCAGGCCAAACGCCGTCGATGTCATGAGATATGCACCTTAATGTATCGCCCCATAGCGCCGGGCGATCCAGTGATTAATGGAGAGAACGCCGGGGTCTTTGGCGATCAAGTACAACAGCGCCGCCGCCCAGACGCCATGCGTCGGATACGCGCCAGGATAGACGAAAATCCATATCCAGCAGCGCCAAGGCCGAGAAACCTTCCCACGTTGCGACGGATTCAGAGGTGTTTACGCAGCTTGGAGGAGTTTGGATGCAACAGCGTTGAAAAATTCATAGCGGCTGACTGCTTATTTCCGGGCCTGCTCCCGGTTCAAAGCGGCGTGGGCTTATCTGCGGAACATGGTGTTTCAGGCGGATATTGACAAACCGATTACGCCGCATAAGAGGACATCCAGCACATACCTTGCTTTCTCAATCGGCTGCAAGTTTCCTGGAGATCACGAAAAATTTCAGCAAACACGCCCACATGGACTCACCCGGCGTGCAGTATGACGCGAAGAGAGCCATCACAACCGTCCCCCGCAGAATTTGCAGTAAACCGCGTTGTCGTCATGTCCCTCAGCGGCGCAGGCCGGACAAGCGCGGGTGCTGACGGATTGTCGAAAGACATTGCCCATCTCCACCGTGACGATGCCGGTCGGCACGGCGATGATGGCGTAGCCGAGAATCATGACGAAGGCGGCCAGGAATTGACCCAGACCGGTGCGCGGGGCGATGTCGCCATATCCGACCGTGGTCAAGGTGACAATAGCCCAGTAAATGCTGCGCGGAATGCTGGTAAAACCGCTTTCCTCACCTTCGATCACGTACATCAACGATCCCAGAATTACCACCAGGGTGATCACGGTAAATAGAAAAACGCCAATCTTGCGCCGGCTGGCGATCAGGGCGCGGGTTAATAAGCGCGCTTCTCCAAGGTAGGTGACCAGTTTCAGCACCCGGAAAATGCGCAGGATGCGGAGAATGCGGATCACCAGCAGGTAATGTGTCCCCGCGATAAACAAGCTCAGATAGCTAGGCAGGATGCTGAGCAAATCGACAATGCCGTAGAAACTAACCGCGTAGCGCCAGGAGCGTTGGACGCAGAGGAGCCGCAGGCCGTACTCGACCGTGAACAGCAGGGTAAAGAACCATTCGAGCGTGTTGAGTATTTCGCTGTGCGCAGTGCGAATTTCCCGGACGCTGTCAAGCATCACGCAAAGAGTGCTTAACAAAATAAGCACAATCAGCGCGATATCGAAGAATTTGCCCGCTGGAGTATCGGCCTCGAAGATGATTTCATGCAGCTTGGCGCGCCACGAGCTGGAAGCGTCGTCACGCGGTTTTTCCTCTGGCATCGGATATTCGCCCTGATTAACTGGAATCGAGTAAAGATAGCGCAACACAAAGTTGCGAAATACAATAGCTGCAACATTCGCCATTGGGGGCGAGCACAACAGAGGTTTAAATTGTTGCCAACAATGACGCACCGAGAAACGATCCCGCGAGGTCAACCCTATCATGCATGAAGACGCCCATTTGATCATCGACCGACTGTGCGCTGCGCGTCCGGATTGCTTCGACCGGTCGTCGCCCAAACCACTTAAAATTGGACTTGGCGGAGAGGTGCTGGCGCTGACGGAACATCATCCAGCCCTCGCTGATTTGACGCGCACCCGGATTCGTCGGGCGATTAAATATTACACGGGCGCTCCTGCCTACCAGCAAGCGCTGGTCAAGGGCGGCCCGCGTTACGGACTGGATGGTCAACCCTCTGGGGCGATAACGCCGGAACAACAAGCCGCGGCGGAGGCAACCCGCCACCGAACGCCAACCTCGCCGACGGAATATATCCCCCTCAGACTAGTACGGCGTCATCGGGACGCGGAAGGCCAACCGGGAACGGACACGCAATGAGCCAACGGTCATCGCAATGGCGATATGACCGTAATCACAGCGAATCATATAGTTCAGGTGATCCATCAGCAGCGACCCGCGTAATGGCCCTCACATGAACAGGGGCGCTCAGAAACCGGCTCAAGCGACCGGGAAACGCACCAAGGACTTGTCGAGCTTATGGCGTGCAGATCGAGTTGTTCAATTCGCTCATCCCTGACGATAGCGGAAAATAAGGCCAAGGCCTTCTTGCCGCTCGTGCAAACTAACCGTTCCTCCCAAGCGTATCGCCGCTTCCTGGGCGATCGCTAAGCCAAGTCCACTGCCTTCGCCATTG
>JAGRHM010000720.1 GCA_020445005.1 Candidatus Competibacteraceae bacterium
GCAGCGCGATCCAGAACTCGCATTGAACAGCCCAGCGCATTCTTCATCCAGCAAGCCTTCCGGGCGTGAGACATCTCCGCGGCGCTGGAAAGCAATACGATTTTGCCATTTTTGCGAAAATGGAAATCGAAGCGATGTTCCTCGATGATGCGATGCAAGGCTGCTCTGGAAAAAAGCGCCAGCCGGGTCAATCGCGTCGTATTCCGGGCCGTGATCGCCGATCGGCAATTCATGAGAAATTGCAGTCCCCATTGCGCTAACTTCACGCTGGGGATGGGTTGAACCCGGAATGCTGGATCACGCCCGGCGATCATGCGGGGCAGCGTCTTCAGCAAATCGGGCGACGCCAGTGGATTGACATAAGAATAGCTTAACTGCCCGCCATTCCCAAAGCTTGCGCCCCGAGCGACCCCGGAGGCGCGGTCGATGACTGTGACACGTATATCCCGGCGTAGGAGACTATAGGCGGTGGTGATGCCGATTACGCCCGCGCCAAGGATGCCTACATGCATTTTCCGTTCTTTCTCTGAAGATCGCGTCTAGACATTTGTGGAATGTGGAGCCAGCAAAGATCGAGAAACGGTATAACTAATAAATGCATCGTTAATCCGAAAAATGCCTAGACGACACTCACCACAAGCGCGGCATCCTGTTCGCGCCAGCGGAATGGCATGACATACGCCTTAACACTCTCAGGGAGCGAGATTGACTGCTCTCGCCCGGTGACGACAATGGGCACTGAGATCATGAACTCGTGACCGAACGCCCGGCGGGCGTTCCCCGATATTGTGTTACTGATTTCTCCCGCCAGATCGGCCAGGTTTTCCCGCGACACATCACTCTCACCGCCATGCACGAGAATCTGGCGCAACATTTCGCTCGGCGCAGTGAAATAGACGCATCCTCGACGGTTGCCTGAAATGCCAATAACGCCCGTGAAGTCGAAGATGGGTAGCGCATTCGGATCGCCAAGAAAGGGCGTTCCCATTTCGGCAAGGCGCCCTGTCTGTTGCTCGAAATAGTGTTGGACAATACCAATAAAAATGCGCAGTTCTGCTTCAGTCATTATCGTCGTCCGATATCAGCTCACCGATTGCCTCAGTGAGATCGCTTTCGGTAAAGGGCTTGCACAGGAAACCTTGCGCTCCTTCCTTCAGGGCCAGGATGGCGGTCGCTTTATCCGCCAGCGCGGATACAACCAGGATACGCACATGAGCGTCAATCTCGCGCAGCGCACGGATGCACTCGATACCGTCCATGTGCGGCATTGTCAGGTCCATGGTCACCAGGTCGCAGCGAGTCGCCTTAAACTGGGCCAGCGCTTCCTGGCCGTTGGACGCCATGCCGGCGATCTCGAGGCCATACTTGCCGAGGCAGCGGGCAATCTTGCTACGAATGATATTTGAGTCGTCTACGATGAGTAGCTTTTTCATGTCGCTGCCGGTCCCTCCATGATCGCGCGCGGCGCCAGGTGAACTCGGAAGTGGCAATACTCGTTCGGGGTCGTCCCAATGCGGACATTTCCCCCGAAACGGACCACGAGTTCCGCGACGGCATCCAGCCCGGCGCCGCGACCCGCATCCGCGTCGACCTCCGCGTGAGAACTGATTTCGGGTTCGAAAATGAGACCAACGATGCGCCGGTTATCCCAGGCGGCGGCCTCTTCGGCAGTCAAGCGGCCTTTGGCGATGGCGGTATCGCGGATGCGCTGGACGGAAATACCACGGCCATCGTCGCGGAAGCTCAACTCGACCGATCCATCGTCATTCTGTGAAATATAGATCGAAAGCCGGCCTGCTTCCGGTTTGCCCAACGCTTTGCGGGCATCGGATGATTCGATGCCGTGGACTATGGCGTTGCGGATAAACTGATTGATGATCGTGTTGACCGCGCTACTCAGCCCCTCGGGCAGCGTGGCGACGTCGATGCCCTTGTAGCTGATCTCAACGGTATTGCCATGACGAGCGGCAATCTGGTTAGCGAAATCCCGCCAGCGCTGCACGAAGGGCAATTTGGCGGTATTGGGATCGTGCTGTGGCCGCGGCGCTTCGACGGTGGCAACACCGCGAACCTGTGAAATACGGATAACTGCGTTCTCAATGGCCTCGATCTGTTCGAACAGTCCTTTCACCTGCACGGTGACCGGTAGAAAGTCCTCACCCGACAGCGAGGGTTGCTCGCGCAATCCGGAGAGTAGGTCTTCAAGCTGGTGGAATGCATCGGCCAGGCTGCTTATGCCCAGCGCCGCCGCGTCGCCTTTGATTCGGTGCGCCTGGCGGAAAAGGGCGTTCACGAGGCTACTCCGTCCGGTAACCGGCTCGGACTGATCGCGCAGGAGACCACTCCGTCCGGTAACCGGTTCGGATTGATCGCGCAGGAGACTGTTGATGTTCTGCAATCCATCAGCC
>JAGRHM010000721.1 GCA_020445005.1 Candidatus Competibacteraceae bacterium
CTCGCCGCAACTACGCGGTGGGCGTTACCTGTATGGCGATCACCTCGGTGGCTTTCTTCGGCACCAATGTGGTGGTGCCGCTGTGGCTGCAAACCCAACTGGGCTATACGGCTGAATGGGCGGGCCGCACCATGGCGTTCGGGGGAATGTTGGCGATCGTGATGGGGCCACTGCTCGGTGCCAACATTCATCGGCTCGACGCCCGCGCGGCCGCCACCTTCGGGCTGGTGATGTTTGCGCTGTTCGCCTATTTGTCGTCGCGGTTTCCGCCGAACGTGGATTTCTGGACGCTGGCGACCACCCGCTTGTTGTTAGGGGCGGGTATCTCGTGCCTGTTTCTGCCGCTGACCGTCATTTATCTGTCGGGCTTGACTGCCGAGCAGACCGCCAGCGCCGCTGGACTGGGCAACTTCATGCGCAACCTCGGTTCGAGCTTTGGCACCTCGATCATGGTTTCCCTGTGGTCACACCGCACCGAGCAGTACACCGTGCAACTGGCCGAGCATGTGGCTAACCATAACCCAGCGGCTACTGCGTATCTCAACCAGTTGAGTGAAATTGGGTTTTCTCTGACGGCAGCGCTGGCCTACCTGCAACATAATGTGATTGCGCCGCAGGCGTCGCTACTGGCGACGAATGCGGTATTGCTCACCAGCGCTGTGCTCGCGCTGACGCTGATCGGGCTGGTCTGGTGGGCGCGGCCCCCATTTTCGGCGGGCGACGCGGCGCATTGAACGAGCACGACGATGGCCTTGTTGGATCATGCCCCGTCATCCGTTTCAAATAAACAGCCCAGTGACGATCGGCACTGGCGAAGACGCTGGACAACCCAGACAATGGTATTTTCTCTTCAAAGTAAGATGGAGGTTTTTATGAACATCATCGTCAATTCCACGAAATCCTTCGATCAGACCACAGCCGACTTGGAGCAGAGCGTCGCACGTCATGGTTTCAGCGTGCTGCACTGTTTTCCTCTCAGCGAGACGCTGGCCTCCAAAGGCCATCCCATCGTCGGGCGCTGCGCCGTGTTCGAGATCTGTAATGCTTCATTAGCCGCACGCATGCTAACCCGCAATCCTACGGTCAGCCTAGCGCTGCCTTGTCGCATCACGGTGTTCGAAAGCGCTGGCCAAACCTGCCTGGGCACGATAGCCCCCACCACGATCCTCTCCGGTTTCGAGATCACACCCGATATCGAGGAGGCCGCCGCCGCTGTAGAACACACTCTGCAACAAATTTTGGGCGATGCCGCGTGATTCCCTCATGCTGCGCTTGCATTCCCTGGAGCAAGTGATCAATGCCGCCCTTCACCCAAACGCTCATCATCGCCAACATCGCAGTATTTTTTCTAACGCAGTTGACGGGGTTCAGAGCGATAGACTGGTTTGCACTGTGGCCGACGAGTTCTGGCTTTTTCATGCCTTGGCAATTGGTTAGCTACGCTTTCTTGCACGCTAACCTGGCGCATTTGCTTTTCAATCTGTTTGGGCTATGGATGTTCGGCTCCGAATTGGAGCGAGCCTGGGGTTGGCGCCGGTTTGCTACCTTCTACTTCATCTGCATCTTGACGGCGGCGGCAGTCCAGTTGATCGTAATGACCGTGCTCGGTAGAGACGCACCAATGGTCGGTGCTTCGGGCGGCCTATTTGGCTTGTTGATCGGCTTCGCGATGGTGTTTCCGAACCGGAAAATGCTGCTGTTGCTACCGCCGATTTCATTGCCAGCTTGGTTATTCGCTACGTTGTACGGCTTGCTTGAGCTGACGCTGGGAGTGACCGCCAGCGCGAACGGCGTTGCCCACTTCGCTCATCTGGGCGGACTGGCGGGTGGCTGGATGACTCTTCGCCACTGGCGCGGTCAATTTCCTTTTGGCAGAAATCGCCACTTATAAACGACTGCAAAGGCGGCTGCCCTAGATTCTGTGCTTCAGCAACTCAGCGTGGTAGGGCAAGCCGTCTGCGAAGGATTATTTCGCTTTCGCGCTCGTCGTCGTCAGGCCAAGCTT
>JAGRHM010000722.1 GCA_020445005.1 Candidatus Competibacteraceae bacterium
AGAGTTTCAATACAGCTTCTTAGTCTAAAATTAGATTAAGTATTTTAATATTTTTTAAGGAATTTAAATATGGCTTTAAATCCTGTTCTTTGCCCCGTCTGTCGTCATGAGCAAATCGCAAAGCGTGGAAAAACGGAGAACGGAAAATAATGCTACCTTTGTCAGAATTCAGAATACTCGGTCAAAACATTCATTTTAGACTACGATTACAATGGCTATTTGCCTGAAATCAAAAACCAGATTATTGAGATGGCGATCAATGGTAGTGGAATTCGGGATACCGCGCGAGTTTTAGACATCAGTCCAACAACCGTCATCAATGAATTAAAAAAAAGAATCTTGCCTTGAATCCGTCAATCGAGCCGTGCTAAACGGCTTAAATTCACAGGAAATCCTCGTTGAGATTCAAAAAGTTGAAGATCAAGAAGCGAAACTGGACGAGATGTGGAGTGACGTCCAGAGTAAAGCACATCCGCGTTGGTTATGGCATGCGATCGATCACCACACCGGAAAAATTCTGGCTTATACTTTCGGTGATCACAAAGATGTAGTATTTTTAAAGCTCAAAGAGCTTCTAGAACCTTTCGGAATGACCCGGTTTTACACGGATGACTGTGGAGCCTATGAACGCCACTTGCCCTCTGAACAGCATACGGTCGGTAAGGCAAATACTCAGAAAATTGAACGGAAGCACCTCACCTTGCGGACACGTATTAAACGATTAGCGAGAAAGACCATTTGTTTCTCTAAGCTAGACAAAATGCATGACATCGTTGTGGGTCTATTTATTAATCGATATAAATTCGGGGTTTTAGTATAAAAAACCATGTCTGGAACACTACCGATCGGGAGGTGGTCATCATGTATTTATGTATCTGCAAGTCGGTCTCTGATCGGCAAATTCGCGAAGCCGTTGAACTGGGCGCTCGGACGATGGGTGACCTGAACATTCGCTTGGGAATCAGCGCCGAATGCGGTAAATGTACGGACAGCGTCCGAGAATTTCTCGATGCGTGTCTGGCCACCCCAGCGCCGACAGTCACGGCTGAATCCGCGTCGCCGGTTGTCATGGAAACGATTAAGCCGCCGCGCAAACCCGCCGAACCCGCTCCCGAGCGGGCCTGGTTTGCAGTCGATCTCTAAATCCCAGGAGCGCATATTCCACCATGAAAGGCGACGCCAAAGTCATCGAGTACCTGAATAAGGCGCTCAAGAACGAATTGACCTCGATCAACCAGTATTTTCTCCATGCCCGTATGCTGGACAGTTGGGGTTTTACCCAGCTTGGCCAGCATGAATATGACGAATCCATCGACGAGATGAAACACACAGACCGATTGGTGAAGCGTATTCTGGATCTGGAGGGACTGCCCAATCTACAGGACCTGGGTAAGCTTTATATTGGCGAAAATGTCGAAGAAATCTTTCGCAGCGACTTAAAACTGGAGCATCAGGCGCATCCGCTGTACCGGGAAGCCATTGGTTATTGTGAAAGTTGCAGCGACTATGTGACCCGCGACTTGCTGGCCGCCATTCTGGCCAGCGAGGAAGAGCACATTCAGTGGCTGGAAATGCAAGTGGGATTAATTGGGCAACTGGGCTTGCCTAATTACCTGCAAGCGCAACTTTAGGCGATTTCCTGACCTCGCGGATGATCAAGACGCTGGATTGCCCGCAATAATAATGTCCCTACGCCTGAAATATCTTCTGACGCTTTCCCACTTCAACTTATATCGCCACCGGCGTCTCGGTTATGGGCTAATGCTGTCGATCCTGCTGGGCGGCTCCCTGGCCAGCATGGACCATCGATGGCCTCCCCCTACCGAGCGCGCTCGGCAAACCTCCGTGCAAGTACTGGATGCCCAAGGGCGTATGTTGCGCGTCTTTACCGTTCCGCCTGGCTACTGGCGACTGCCTGCCAGTCCGACGAATGTCGACCCGCTGTTCCTTAGTATGCTCTTGGCCTATGAAGACCAGCGCTTTGCGAACCATCCAGGCGTTGACCCGCTAGCGGTGATGCGGGCGCTGGGGCAATGGCTGTGGCAGGGCCGGATCGTGTCAGGGGCATCGACCCTGACTATGCAAACGGCTCGTTTGTTAGAACCGCACCGGCGCGATTTGATCGGCAAGCTGGGCGAAATGTTGCGCGCCCTGCAACTGGAGCGACGTTACACCAAGGAAGAAATTCTCGGCTTTTATCTGACCCTCGCGCCTTATGGTGGCAACCTGCAAGGCGTGCGCGTTGCGGCGCTGGCTTGGTTCGGCAAGGAACCTACGCGCCTGACCGCCGCAGAAGCCGCGTTGCTGGTGGTACTGCCGCAAGCGCCATCCCGTTTGCGTCCGGACCGTTACCCCGAAAGAGCGAAAGCGGCGCGCGACAAGGTGCTGGCGCGCATGGAGCAAGTAGGCGTACTTACCCCACGTCAAGCGGCTGAAGCCTGTGAGGAGCCAATACCGGCCCGACGTTATCAGTTACCTTTTCTGGCCCCCCATCTGGCTGACCGGCTACGCATCGCACAACCCGGGATGACTCGGCTTCACACTTATATCGACCGTGATTTGCAGCGAACTCTGGAAACATTGGCTCGTCAGCAACACAGCGCCCTGGAATCACACAGCAGCATCGCCTTACTGGTCGTGGCGAGTCGCAATCGGCGAGTGCTGGCCTATGTGGGCGCCGGCGATTTTTTCGACGTGCGCCGAGCCGGCCAGATTGATATGATCCAGGCGATCCGCTCACCGGGTTCGACGCTCAAGCCATTGATCTACGGAATGGGCTTTGATGATCTGCTCATTCATCCCGAAACGTTGATTGAGGACGTACCCACTCGTTTTGGCGATTACGCCCCCACTAATTTTGGCCATACCTACGCCGGTCAAGTGACCGTGCGCGAGGCGCTGCAACAATCGCTCAACATCCCAGCGGTGGCGGTGCTGGAGCAGGTCGGGCCGGCGCGGGTGGCGGCGCGGCTGCGCGAGGTCGGCCTGCCGCTGCACTGGAACACGGCCAA
>JAGRHM010000723.1 GCA_020445005.1 Candidatus Competibacteraceae bacterium
GCCAACTTCTGGATGCCGGGGCAGTGATGGCTGAATGATTGCGCGCGGTTACAGGTATTCTCCAACTTTTACAACCACTCTGGAGACCAGCAATGGATTCTCGCAGCCGAAAAGCGTTCTTTGTGTGCGCTATGGCCATGACCGCGTTCGCGCATGCCCAGGAATCATGCGACTTCCTGACGCTCGATGCCGTCAGCAAGGCCCTGCCCCAATACCAGCCTTGGCGGGTTGCTGGCGGCAGCACAGGCCGATGCCGCTTCGAAGGCGAAAACCACCGGCAAGAGCACGGCGGCGCGACGACAACCCCTGTCATTTTCAACGTGACGCAGCAGTTCCAGTCATCGCCGCAGGAGGCAGTCCGCTTCGTGCGCGGCGTGAAGGCGGAAATAGCGAAGCGCTACGATCTGAGTGCGTTTCCGGGTGTAGGCGCCGAATCCTTCTTCTATACGGGCGGCTCCCAGGATACCAACGCACTCTGGTGGTTCACGCATACCGGCAAAGCAGTCGTCTCGGGCATGTATGTGCCGCCCGGCAATCGGACGCTCACCGACGCGGAGCAATCCGCCGTGAAGTCTTTGGTTGCCGAGGCGCTATCGGCAAGCAACCGGCCCGGCATGGCGGAGCAAGCCGGGCAGTGCCCGCACTTCGATAGGGCGCTGATCAAAAAGCTGATTTCTCCCAAGGGCCTCAAAGTGCAGCAGTTCGGCAATGACTCTTGCGTGGCAAATAACGGCGCCAACGCGGTGGTGATGTTCTCGCGCGTTCGCTTGGAGAACGAGACGTCTGGCTCTCAACTCGCCCAAGCTAAGGTGAATGCTCCATGCACGTCCGAGAAGCTGCCGGAATTCGGGCCGTTCGGGTTGCTGATTCACTCCTGCACCGCCGGTAATCCACAGGCGGAGGTGTTCTTCATAAAGGGCCGTTCGGCCTACGAATTCAGCGTGATCCCCGGCAAGGAACCCACAGCGCAGCAGCGTACGGATTTGATTGCGCTTGCCAGGCGCAGCTTCGAAGCGCAGTAGATTGGCGCCGCTGCTTGAGGGTCGGTAACGCTTCGAGCGAAGTTGCACGGAAGCCCGGTTTTATCTGACCCAGTGCAGCGTGACGCGGATGGACGGCGATGGTGATGGAACGCCTTGCGAATCACTGTGCCGATGACTTGGGCGCGGGTCATCCGCACCCAAGTGTTTTGGCTATTTGACCATCTTCTTAGCGGCATCGGTCGCCTGATCCTTGCCCATCTCCGTGGCTTTGTCCTTGGCCATGTCGGTCATATCGCCGCCCGTGGCCTTCTGCAGCGCTGCGGCTCCAGCCGCGCCTTCCATCGCGCCCGTGGCGCCACTGGGCGCGACCTTCATGGCCGCCCCGGCATCCGGCGTGGGCATCATCGCGCCGGCTTTATCTTTCACCATGTCGGTGGCCTGTTCCTGAGCCATTTTGCCGGCCTGGTCTTTGGCGGCGTCGGTGGCCAGGTCTTTCACGTCAGCGGCCCAAGCGGCGCTGGACAACAGTACGGTCAGGCCCGTGGCCAGCAGGATCGGTTTCAGGGTCATCGTTTTATACTCCTTCACATCAGGGGTTTGCGGATGGGAAGCCTGTTGGCGTCGAACCATCTGCGCAGATCCAGACTTCCACAGTCTGAGTGTAGCGGATGAACGGTTCGTGTTGGGGTAAGACTCAAGTGCTATGCTTTACGCCATCACTGACTCTGGAGAATACCCAATGACCGTGCATGTTGTCGCCCGCCTGACCGCCCGCCCGGAAACCGGGGCGGCATTGCAAACCTTGCTGCTGAGCCTGATTGAACCCACTCACCAAGAGCCGGGTTGTCTGCGTTATGAATTGCTGCACAACGCCGCCGATCCGACGGACTTCACCTTTGTCGAGGAATGGGCGGATACGGCAGCACTGGACGCGCATTTCGCCACGCCGCACCTGCAAGCGGTGCTGGCGCAAGCCCCGGCGCTGCTGGCCATAGAGCCGGACATTCGCCGCTATACGCGCATCGGTTAATCGTGGATCATTGACCGGCAAGCCGTCCAACAAGGCGCTCCAGCGGACGGTCTTGCCTTCACTTCGCTGCGGCAAGCTCGCCGCTGAACTTTTGGGTTGTCGCGGACGCTTCGCGCCCGCTCCGGTTATGCGCTGACTTAGAGGCTTTTTTGTACAGCCTCTTAGACGGTGACTGGCGAACAAAACCACAGTTTGTTACCTTCACTGTCGAGAAAGCTGCCGACGTAGAAAGCCCCGTAGGGTTGCACCTCATCGGTGATGACGATGCTGCGGGCGCGTAACGCCTCCTGGGTGGCCGGTGCGTGATCAACGGCCAAGGTCATGCGCGGATTCGGAGCGTCGGTCGGGACCGCCCAATCGGGTTTGAGCATCAGGATCACCGAATCCAACCACCAGCCGACCGGTTCCTCACCCTCGAACGCGGGCGACAAGCCCAGTTGCTGACCAGTAAAACTGGTTGGCGCGATTCAGATCATTGACCGCCAAGGCAATTACTTTGATCTGTTGTAAACTCAAGGGGTGGCAAAATATCGAGCATGGTTTCGCGCTCCGGGACAATGCGGCGTGGCCGTAGCGAACACGCCATAACAGTACGAAGAGCGGAACCCGAAAAGACGGGAACCGGTCTCCGGACGCCTCAAGCCCTTCAACCTAAATCTACTGGAGAATAATAGCCAACATTGCAGACTTACCGCGGTACCGGAAGAGCGTGCGGAATTGGTGTAGCGAGAGGAATCTCGCTCCCCTTCCAGGAGATCAGTGCGAGTACAAGTCCAAATGGCGGTATTTCTCCCAAGGAGAGGCATTGGGCAGCTCGTGGGCGTCCGGGTCATCCGGTGCCAGCAGGGTCGGTCCCCAAATCATCGCCACGCTGGCGATGAGAATCAGTACGGTGTTCATGAGGTCGGCCTCCAGAGTGAGTCATGCATGGAGCCGCACCTTATCCCACGGTTTCTGAACCGGAGTTGAACAGTGTTCAGGGCCGATGCGTCACCCGTTGCACGATCAGCGGAGCAAAGCGTTCATAGCGGCCCTGCTGCACCGCGCCCAGGGTGGCCTCGACAGTGTGCAGGGTGGCAGCGGGCGATAATGACAGGTGTTGACCCATCGTCGTCGGGTTCTCCAGCCAATGCCATAAGCGTTCACGGGCCGGTTCCGGGAAGGTGGCCAGCAGATCGTCGATACGGGGGCCAGTGAAGTCGAAGGAAATCGCGTACTCTTGGCCCTGTTCCTCAGTGCTCAAGGTGAGGCTGACCGTGCGCAAGGCCGGGCGGGTGAGGTGATCGACGGGGAGATCGAAGAACACCCAGCGGGCTTCCGGGCGCAGGCCCTTGTGGAGCAGATAAAGACCGTAATCGGGGAGAAAGTGATCGGTCATGAAGCGTGGGGGTCGACGTCATCCGGCAACCACGCCCGGAACAACGCATTCAGCGGTTCCGGACCGGGATTCTCCGCAGGCGCCAGCGCTGGCCCGTGCGCCAAGCGCGCCAATTCCGCTTCGATCCAGTCATTCAACGCGGGGAGACGCGGATCCCAGGCCAGTTCTTCACCGCCCTGCTTGAGTTGTAGCAGATGATCCATCGCGTTGCGCAACGCCCCGGACGGGATCACCCGAGTTCCGCAGTTAATTCGT
>JAGRHM010000724.1 GCA_020445005.1 Candidatus Competibacteraceae bacterium
CATTTCGACTCCGCAGTGAATATGGAGTCGAATGCGGGTTTGAGAATGTCAATGTCGCCACCGCGCGCTGGGTCCGTTGTCCTGACGCCAAACGTTTCGAGGATTTCCAGACAAAACTGCGCGATAACCTGGCGCTGGACCACCACGGCGAACTGGTCTATATCGCCCCCAGTCGGGTTAACCTGCAACTGACCCAGGAGCGCTGGCCCGAGGTGCGATTCGCCGCCACCCGCGAGCATGGACTACGCTGAGAACCCTTCATTGCCAATCCATTCCAGATTGCATCCGGGTACTCAAGAGGTCCTTTCCTCAATAATGGACAATCGTCTCAGCCAGCACCGTTTGCCCAACCAGGGATTGATTCCCATTCGCACGGTTTCCACTTTGACCGGCGTGAACGCGGTCACTCTGCGCGCCTGGGAACGGCGCTACGACCTCATCAAACCGATGCGGACGCCCAAAGGGCATCGTCTCTACACCATGGCGGACGTGGAGCTGATCCAGCATGTGGTTTCCCTGCTGAATAACGGCATGTCTATCGGTCAGGTGCGCCAAGTGCTAGATCACCCTAAAATCCTGCTTGATTCACCTCCAGAGATCGAAGAGGGAGGCAATCCGGATGGCTGGCAAGGCTATCGTCATCGCCTGCTGCAAGCGGTTATCGCCTTCGATGATGCGGTCTTAAATGACATTTACAGTGAGGTGTTGTCTCTGTATCCGGTTGATATCGTAACCCATCGGCTAATCGTGCCGCTGCTACAGGAATTAGGCGAACGCTGGACGCAAGGATCGGGCAGCATTGCTGAGGAGCATTTTTTCAGCATGTTCCTGCGCAATAAACTAGGCGCGCGCTTTCATCATCTCAGTCGTGACCGTCATGGCCCCCGGTTGCTGGTAGCCTGCCTGCCGGGCGAGCAACACGAAGTAGGCTTACTGCTCTTCGCTCTGGCGGCGCTGGACCGGGATTATTCTCTGGTCCTGTTGGGACCCAACACGCCGTTGATGGAATTGCCGCCCGTCATCGAACGCGCCGACATCCAGGCGGTGGTTTTATCGGGATCAGCGGAGACCGCCCTAAACGTTATTGAGGAAGATCTACCCAGGCTGTGCCAGGGGGTGACAGTCCCGGTGTTTGTTGGCGGGCACGTCGTTGATGGCTGCGCCGGGATGCTCGCCGGTGCGGGAGCCATACCTTTGACTGAAGATTTCGGTCTTGCTTTGCGCCAGATTGACGCAATCCTGACCCCTCGCTAGGATGAATTCGCTGTTCACAGTGCGAATTGCTTTATTTATAACAATCGCTTGTCACCATTAATCCAAATTATTCGGGTCAATCCTCACGGCGGCGACCCAGGACGTGTGCGGTTGCCACTGTGTCATCCACTCGAAAATTTGCGCCGCCGGCATGGGACGGGCAATCGCATAGCCCTGGCCCAGTTCGCAGCCCAATTGCAGTAGCAGTTCACCATGGGCTGCGGTTTCCACACCCTCGGCGATCACCTCACGCTGGAAAGCGCCGGCCAGACTGATGACGCCG
The DNA here is from genome assembly GCA_020445005.1 of Candidatus Competibacteraceae bacterium. GTDB lineage: Bacteria > Pseudomonadota > Gammaproteobacteria > Competibacterales > Competibacteraceae > UBA2383. The sequence continues at coordinate 1,538 of JAGRHM010000724.1, forward strand.
GCCAGAATCGTTAGATCGTCGGGGTCATCCAGCATGCCGCGCACAAAGCTCTGATCAATCTTGAGGGTCTCAACCGGCAGGCGTTCAGACGGTGTGCTCTTCCGATCTGATCAATCTTGAGGGTCTCAAGATCAATCTTGAGGGTCTCAACCGGCAGGCGGTTGAGGTAGGTCAGCGAGGAATAGCCGGTCCCGAAATCATC
>JAGRHM010000725.1 GCA_020445005.1 Candidatus Competibacteraceae bacterium
GGCGCGCACCCGCTGCAATTGACGCTCGAAGCGCTGGACTTCCGTTAATTGGGGGAGATCGACGTAAAACGGCTGATACAGACGATCCCCCACCCGCACCGTGCGGTCATCCAGTATCTCCATGCCACGAGGAATCAACTGGGCGCCGAAGGCGGGAAACCAACAGCCGGCGGCGTCCAGAATGCCCTCCGGGCGCTCGCGCGGCGCCGGCCACGGCGCACCGGGCAGCACGGGGGTCCACTCGGCCGGCGTCCACTCGGGATCCACCTCGGCGCGGATCGCCCGACAGGCCGTCGTCACCGGCAACACCGCCAACTCAAAGCCCAGGTGCGCCAAGTCGTTAATCAGCGTTTTCACCACCGAACGATGCGCATCGACTAAATAGCGATTGCGGGCAAACGGATTTTGCTGATCGCGGGTCAACCCCAGCGCCGGGAATCGTTCGGCTTCCTGACGTTGCTCACTCTGGGCGCGTCGGCGCGTCGCCGGCGGCAACCCCGCCGGCGTCGTCCACAGCGTCAAATAGACCGTCTCGGCACAGGTATAGGTCGGCAAATGACGCTCCCGTTCCGCCAACACATCGCGCAGATCGAGTCCCTGTCGGCGCGCGGTGTCGCCGCTTCGTTTCAGCAGCCGACGGATTTCCGCGGGCGTCGCCGCTGGATCGCTGGTAAACGCCACGTCGAGGATATGGGCGGGACCACCGCCGACGATTGTTCCCAAAAGCGCTTCCAGTGCGCCGGTGAGACGATCCAGTTCTTCCACGCCCACCACCCGTAGATGACCCCGCAACTGCATCAGGCTCATCAAACCACCGTCCTTGGTGACAAAACAGTCTTCCTCCTCGATCGTCGTCAGACTGGTATACGCCTCGACGTCGAGACCGAAGGTTTGGGCGAATAACCCTTGAAGTTCGGCAAGCCAGGAAGCCACGGTGTGATCTCGATCCGTGCTGCTTAAGGTGATCCGGTGAGTCCCCGTAGGCGACGCCGGTGGAAAAAGTCCATCCATCCCCGATCCGCCGGTTCCGGCAGATAGCGTAACCCCGCCAGTTCCGCCAGCACCGGCGCGCGGGCGTTGACGGGCATGGCGCGCAGCGTCTGCCGCAACAGGGCGGTCGATGCCGTAATGGGCCATTCACGGTGCGTCGCCTCTGCCCGCCGATGCAAGGCCTCTAACAAACGTGACGCGAGAACCGCATGGCCGGCCATCACGGCCGATCCCCCCGTCGCGCTGGGCGGTTTATGAACCGCCCAGCGTATGACCAGGGCGTTGAGTACACCCTGGTCCCACTCCGGGATCAGCGCCAATCGCACGCGCGCCGGTTCCCAGGCGGCGGTCCAGCCCAGCGCGCAGAGTCGGCACACCACGGCGCCCGAGGACCCGGCGACCCCGAGTTCGCGAAAATCGGCGCGGTCGCCGCCGCGCAGACCACAGGCCGCGCACACCGGGTCGCCGCCGCCAAGGGCGACCGAACGCAGGGTGGGCGGCGCATCCGCCACCAGTCGTTCGAAAAACGGGATCGGGTCCATCGGAAAAGCCAGGTTAATTGCCGATTGCCGTCGTGCCGGTGACCTGGTTTTGCGTGGCGGTACTGGTGAAAATCGTATCGCCAGCGGTTTTAAACGTCTGCGGCAGAAACAACAGCCCGGCGCACATGGCTCCCGCTACGATGGCATGGGACAAAGGGTGTTGTTGGGGACTGTCACGGTTGGCTTTTAACTTCACCGCCGCCAGACCGCCCGCCGCCATTCCGCCCACGTAGCACAGCGAAGAGACCGCTTTACCCAACCCCTCACCCTGGCTGGCCAGATGCTCACCAATCTCACCGGCGGTTTTGGCCAAAGCCGGTTCCCACACCAGAAGAGCGATGCCGGCGGCCACCGCCACACCACGCCCGATGCGGGTCCAGATCGGTAGGATTTCATGACCCCAAGGGATCAAGTTCATGTCTTTCATCGTTGCAACCCTCGATGCATTCTGACTACTTAAAAGAACGTTGATGCTTCACGATGTCCAGCGTCAATCGCTGCTCAGCCCGGGATTAACAGACCCGTCAGCAACGACTCCAGGCCCAGACTCTGCGCCAATCCGTGCAGGGTCGCCACGCTGTTCATGCACAGGAGGCCCCCGACGATATGCGCCCATCCTTTGCTGCCCAGGCCTGGGTCGTAGCCTCGCGCATGGGCGCGGTTGAGAAGCACCCAACCCCAGATAAACGCCCATAATCCGACCAGTTGCACGAACCGGATCACCACGTCCAAGACCTGTTTCCCGTGCTCGGACACCCCGTGGCCGGGCGAGTAACTCAAGATCGTCGGGGAGGCAAAGACCGTGTCCTGCGCCGTCGAAACGGCTGTAGGGAGATACAGGAAGACGGCGCACAGCAGCATCCGCATCAACAGCGCGCCCAAGGTCACGCTTCCCTCAACCCGCTGGCGCCGCCACAGCAACAGGCCCATCGACGCGCCCGCCCACATCCCGATTAAATAGGCGAGCATCGTCAGTAACCGGGTCAGGCCCGGAAAGTTCTGACCGAATGCATCCAGCATGGAAGCCGCTGTAGGCATAATGAAATCCCCCGAAGCAAGATGCCCCTCGAATCATCACCCGACCGGGCTTTGATCCCCCCGACCGACCGCAACGACATCATTTTTCAGTCGATGGACGCACTTTTAAATTTAAATGATTTGCTATAAAAATACAATAAACGCTATGCCAAGACCTGAACCCTATGTAATCAAGCCGGGAGCAATGCCCATGATGCCGGTCCTCCATCGATGGCCAGTCCCCCCCGCCGGAACCACCAAGGCTTTTATTCTTCTCGCAATCCCTGTGGTGACCGTCCCGTGGCCGGTCGTGGCTGCACCGCCCCTGGGCGTCTTTTACCAGGAGTCCGATCCGTGGACTGCGCCCCCTGTGCGAGAAACGCCCGCCCGCTCCGCGCCGGCAGCGGCCATGCCGCGCGCCCGGTCGGAGGACGTGTCGCACCCTGCGGCTGATCAGGCCCCTGCGGGCGAGGCCCGGCCAACCACCGCCGGTGCTGACGAGACGGGGAACGATCCTCCGCCCCAGGAGCCGCTCACGGAATGTCCACCGCACACGCCGCATCGAATTTCGTCGACCATTTGCGTCAGCCAAGCGATCATCGACCAAGTCAATGACGGTTGGCAGGCCGCCATCGATCCCACGACGGGGCAAATCGCCTGGACGCCGCCGCCGACCTATGATCCGACCACCGGTCAATGGGGAAACTACCAGGCCGCGACCCAAGCCTGCGATCCCAACATTGACGTCACCTTGAAGCAAGCCGCCCTCGCCGGCAGCCAGATGACGCGGGCCATTTCCGACCGCCAACTCAGTTATCCAGAGGTCGATCCTTTAGCCGCGGTCAATAACCCCCAAAAAGATGGGTACGGCGGCGTCTGCACCATCGATCTGTTTGCGTTTGATCTGGGACGATTATTGGGCACGACTTATGATCAGATTCAGCAACTCATCAACACGTTGAGTCATTTCTCGGTGGATGCGCTGTTTGGGGCGGCGTGCAACGTCGTCAACACCGTCTTCGGAGATCTGCAAAACCAGTTACTCCAGGATCTGCAAAGCAGCGCGCCGCTCACTGCGTTTCAGCAGTTCGTCAATGCTCTTCAGATGGGGTACGTCGCGCCGCTGCATTCGCTGGTGGGTTACGGTTTAACCGTGCGCCCCACCGCCGCCACGCTCCCCGGCGTGACCACGCTCCAGCCCCTGCAGGTCACGTATGTTTCCGGTAAGGGCTACGTTTACCTGGCGGACCTGGGCGGAGGAAACGTGGTGGTGTTAAGCATTTCCTCAACACCGCTGGCGCCCGAAGATGCGCTGCCCTAATTCTTTGACACACCAACACACTCAAGGCTATTTGGCTGACCAACCGATTGGGGCAATCTGCGGCGCCAATGCGCACACACTTGGGGGAGGCAGAGCGGAAAGTCATTGATGAACAAACACTGTGGAGTCATCACCACCTGGAACGATGAATCCGTGCAAATCCAGCAGGATGAGGCAACTCACAGGCCGATTGCGTAGAGACCGGTGAAACCGGCTATAATCAGAGGAATGCTACGATGAGGTTTAATAATCGACTCGAAATAAAAATTGCTTACCCCAGAAACACCAACCCCCTGCGTGGGTAGCGCAGGGGGTTAGTGCGGGAAACTTGAAAAGTCGCCGCCCGTCGGTCCGCTTAGGACGACAATCAAAGCCTAATCTGCTTTTGATTATAGCGGACTGACCGTGACTTTCAAGACCTCGCATAGGTGATCTATTGCCTTTAATAGAGGGAATGTCATGCACGTCCAAACGGATCGATGGCTGAACCGGGACCAGGCCAGTGCTGAAACAGCGCTTGCGCCGTACCCGCCGGCGACTCGGCGCAGACCCTTGCGGGTTGACATCATGGATGCACCGACGTTGCGCGATGTGGGCCGCCGGCGCACGTTCCGGAGTCGGTCGTGACCCCGCTCGACGAGGTCCTGAGCGCGCTGGAACGGGTCACCGGCTATCGTCCGGTCAAGTCCGGCGACGGGTACCGCGCCCGCTGCCCCTGCCATGAGGACAAATCCCCCTCTCTTTCCGTGAAAATGAATGGCCGGCTCTTGTTGCACTGCTTTGCCGGTTGTGGCTTCGACGCCATCATTGCCACTTTAGGCATTACTCCCGAGCGCACGACTCCCCGCCGCGAGATCGTCGCCACTTATAGTTACCGCGATGCCAGCGGCATTGAGATTCGCCAGAAAGTTCGCTACGCCCCCAAAGACTTCCGCATCCGCCATCGTTCGGACACTGGCGCCTGGATCTACAAGGCGGGCTCCGGTCCCGCCGTACTCTACCGCTTGCCGGAACTCCGCCAAGCGATCGCGCAAGGGGCCACGATTTTCGTCGTGGAGGGCGAAAAGGATTGCGACCGGCTGACCGCCGGCGGCCTGGTGGCGACCACCAACATCGAGGGCGCTGCCCAACCCCATCAGAAAGCCAAGTGGCGACCGGAATACACCACGCAACTCGCCGGGGCCGCCCGCGTGATCCTGCTTCCGGACAACGATGATCCTGGTCGTGCGCACATGCAGGTTGTTGCTCGCGTTCTGCAAGGGCGTGTCGGCGAGATCCATCTTCTCGCGCTGCCGGGGCTACCGGCCAAGGGAGATGTGTCCGACTGGTTGAATCAGGGGCATACCCTGGAGGAACTTCAGACGTTAGCGGCTACACGCCCAACGACCTCCAAGGCCTCTTCCCAGGATGATGAAGTCTCGGAGCCAACCGATGATCTTTATTGTCCACCCACCGTCAGTCCATGCACGCATCTGGCAAACGCCTATCGGATTCGCTACTACTACCAAGGCCGGATTGCTTATGCCCTTGGTTTAGGCTGGATTCTGTGGACGGGGCAGTTTTGGCGTCCTGATCCCATCAGCGAAGGCGCCTTGGCCACCGGCTTTATCGATGGTCTTTCGCGATGCATCGCTCAGGAAGCTGCCACCCTCTCGCGACGCGCGGCCGAGGAAACCGATCCTGATCGGCGCAAGGACCTGATGAATCAGGCTGAAAGTCGACTGAAATGGGCTATTCAATCCGAAAACGAGCGCACTATTGTAGCGGGACTCAAGCTGTCCAAGCACGCCCTGCTGATCGAATACAGCGACCTGAACGCTGATCCCTGGTTGTTCAATGTGCAAAACGGCACCATCGATCTACACACGGGTATGCTACGCCCGCATGATTCAACCGACTTTATTACCTTCCTCGCCCCTGTTTCTTTCGATCCAACCGCAAGCTGCCCGACCTGGGAACGATTCCTGTTTGAGGTCTTTGCCGGGGATACAGACTTGGTGGCTTTCATCCAGCGCGCGGTCGGCTGGTCCTTAACCGGGGTCGTCAAGGAGCGCGCCTTGTTTTTCCTATACGGCGACACTGGCAAAAATGGCAAGACCACACTGATAGAAACCATTCTCAAGTTGGTCGGCATCAGTGGCGAATCCAGTTATGGCTATGGCCGCAAGGTTGGGGCCGATACCTTTATGAAATCCAAAAATGCCGAAGACAACCAGCGTAAAGCAGCGACACTGGCGGGTCCGCGCTTCGTCTGCACCAGCGAGGTCGATGAAGAACACCGCCTGAATGAACAACTTATCAAGGATATTACCGGTGGTGACACCATCGAAGGGCGACGTCTTTACCAGGAAGCCTTTACTTTCAAGCCTCAGTTCAAACCCTGGATGTACGGCAATCATAAACCGGAGATTCGCGGTACTGACGAGGCCATTTGGTCGCGGGTGCGGTTGGTGCCTTTCGAGGTCAGTTTCAAAGGACGTGAAGATTTTCATCTTCCAGATCGATTGTACGCAGAACTCCCCGGCATCCTTAACTGGGCTATTCAGGGTTGCCTGGACTGGCAGCAACGGGGATTACAACCACCCGTCAAGGTTCAAGCAGCGACGCAGGCTTATCGTGAGGAAATGGATGTATTTGGTCCCTTTATCCGCGAGTGCTGCATAGTGCAGCGCAACGCCGAAGTCGGCGCGACCGCGCTTTATGATGCCTACAAAAGTTGGTGTTCTGACAATGGCACAACGTCTTTTAGCCAAACCAAGTTT
>JAGRHM010000726.1:0-1817 GCA_020445005.1 Candidatus Competibacteraceae bacterium
GTTTACTCTCATGGCCGTAGTAGTAATCTAGGCCAGTTTCGCCGATGGCGACGACCCGTTCTTTACAACCTAATGTCACCAGTTTCGCCACAGTCGGCGCTCGACCGCGGTCTTCGCTGGGGTGTACCCCGACGGACAACGCGATTTGCGGGTAAGGTTCGGTCAATCGCGTCAACGCAGGCCAACTTTCCAGATCAGTGGCTACGCTCAGCAGATGGGTGACGCCATTGATCAGAGCGGCTTCCAGGACTCCTGTCAGATGACCGCTAAACCGGGTCAGATCCAGTCGATCCAGGTGGCAATGAGAATCAACCAGCATTAGATGCGATCGCTACATCGTATTCGTGGGCTGGTCAATCCGGGTGTAACCGGCCAACAGCGCTTCAATTTTTTTCCGGAGCCGTTCGCCGTCAGCGCCGCCGAACTGGATGCCGACCCCGGTTTGTCGACCACCCGGCGTCGTCCGGTAATTGATCCAAATGACTTTGCCGGTAATCGCAAACCGTTCCGGATCTTCCAGCAGGGTCAGCAAGAGAAAGACTTCATCGCCCAACTCAAAGGTTTTTTCCGTCGGGATGAAAACCCCACCCCCCTTGATAAAAGGCATGTAATTGGTTTGCAACATCCCCTTGTCCTTGATGGCGAGGGAGATGACGCCTTGTCGTGGACCTGCCATGGATTCAGCCTTGTATAGACATACTCAAAAAGTATTCGATTTTTCCTTCCCTGAAGCGCTACTGAGAAAGACTTCCAGAAGTAACTGGGTATTCACTTGGGTCGTTGTGCATAGGGTATGCATGCGGATGGCCGCGTCCAGACGCTCGAACAGCCGGCGTGGGGATTGTCGGATCGCCCAATTTCGCAACGCCGATCGCGCATCGGGATTGCGAAAATCGGTGGAGCCAGGATTCATCTTAAGCCGAATCAAATCAGTATGCCAGTTTATCAGCCAGCGTAGATTTTCAGTCAAATTGCCTTGTATCCAGTTTTCTGCAGCCCGAATGGGATCGAGTTGGCCGGCTATGACCTGCTCGTAGTCCTCCATTAGCGACTGACGGCGTCGCCAACGTTCCCCATCGGCATACGCTAAAGCCGCCAAGGGGGCGCCATTGGCGACGTCAAGTAACGCCATCGGCTCCAATGAGCCGGATAATTGCGATGCCAGCCAGGGTCTCGCCACCTCATGGGAAGGTTTGTTAAAACTGATGACCTGACAGCGACTGCGCACGGTGGCCGGTAAACACGCCGCTTGGGCGGTGACCAGCAACAACAGGCTGTCGCCTGGCGGTTCTTCCAGAGTTTTCAGTAAACTGTTAGCTGCATTGACATGCAGGCGATCCGCGGGTTCCACAAGGACGATTTTATAACCGCCATAATGGGAAGTGTAACTGAGAAATACACAAAAATCACGAACTTGATCAATTTTGATCACTTTACTCTTTTTTTTGGACGAATTATTCTCAGCGATTTTATGGTCCTCTTCTGGACGGATGGCCAGGTAATCGGGATGGCTGCCGGCCTGGAATAGATGGCAAGCCCGACAATGACCGCAGGCGTTACCTTCGGTGTCCGGTGTTGCGCACAGCAGACCCTGCGCCAAGCGGCGAGCGAAAACGCCTTTACCCAGCCCTGCGGGTCCGGTCAGCAACAGGGCGTGTGGCAGTCGCCCGGCAGCTCGGCGCTGTTGGAGCTGCCGCCAGTGCGCCTCATGCCAGGGCAGTCGTGCATCGTTTATCAACGGCGGGTTACTCAATACTCATTCAATCGGCTGATGCGCTCCTGATAACGAGCACGCAAACAGCGAACATCCGCGCCGC
>JAGRHM010000726.1:1827-2108 GCA_020445005.1 Candidatus Competibacteraceae bacterium
GCCAGGATCGCTGATCTTCGCGCAACCGTGCAGCTTGACGCCGAGGCAAGTCGTCCAGGAGGGAGCGATAGAGAACCGCCATATCCTCATCCAGACGGTTCAAACTAGGATTGGCGCACACCGCGATTTCAGCCGAGGTGCTGGCTTGTGTGCAATCATAACTGGCGGTGTACGCCGGGAACGGCAACAAGCCCGTACAGAGCAGCGCCCAGGAAAACAGTTTCAGCATAGTGGGGTCCTCATCTTTAGTAGGCGATTCCAGTGCATAGCATAACCGTCAT
>JAGRHM010000727.1 GCA_020445005.1 Candidatus Competibacteraceae bacterium
GTTACTTTTGCGGTCGATAAACGGTAAAACTTCAGCGCAGTTCAGGATTAGCTCGCCACCTCAGCCGCCCCTGCCTCAACAGGAAGCGGTCATGAATTCGTCATAAATACCCTCATATAATGAAAATAGTTTTACGGCCTGTATGCCACTGAAATTATCCTCACATCGAGCTTGTCATCTCATGCAAGAAGTTATTGGACTTTTCCCCACGCCCTTTATGCGGGCGCCCGGCGCTCTGGATCGTGGCCTAGTGAACGGTTTAGTCGAACATTTCAGTGCGCTGGCCGATCAGGAAAACAACTCATCGAACCATCTGTCCCATACGGCTATGCTGCACCCCAGCGACAGCCCGCTTCTGGTCGATGCGGCGGCGCTCATCAACCCTTTGCTGATAGAGTTTGGCGCGCTGCTGTTCGGCGAGCGGATCGGCTGGTCCTTGAAAGAAATGTGGGTCAACGTGCTGGATGCCGGCGGTCGTCAAGCCATGCACAACCATGCCAACAGTTTTATCTCCGGCGTCGTTTACTTGACGCCCACCCATCCGGATTCACGAACGGTCTTCATGAAGTCCCCGGGCGGCGTCGAATTCTCATTCAAGAACGACCATGCCGGAGTGGTCACAGGACCCTACAACGCGGAAAAATGGATCAGCCCGATGCCCGAACCGGGTGATGTCGTGCTGTTTCCGAGCTACCTCATGCATGCGGTGCCGCCGAACCCGGGCGGACGCCGCCTTACCCTGGCCTTCAATGCGATTCCCGCCCGCCTCGACTCCTGGGGCTACACCATCGCCTTCAGCGGCTAAAGTAGAGCCAGGCTCCGCGCCGGCATCCACGGTCGATTTGACCCTCGGCCATGCAGCCTGAGGCAATGCGCCGCTCCCTCGCGCTGATTTTGATGGCGGCATCCGGTTTCGCCGCCCTAGGCTACCAAATCGTCTGGACCCAGCAAAGCGCCCTGTGGCTGGGTCACGAATCAGCCGCCGTACTGGCCGTTGTCGCGGCTTTCTTCGGCGGTCTGGCGGTCGGCGCGCTGGCGCTCGGTCCCCGCATCGATCGCAGTCTGAAACCTGCGCGCTGGTACGCCGCCTGTGAGGTTGTGATCGGTCTGTGGAGTCTGGCGCTTGCCTTTCTCATGGCGCCGGTCACCGGTTGGCTGCTCAATTTCATCGGTGTGCAACCTTCGCCCGCCAGACACTGGCTTGTGGCTTTCTGCGGAACTTTCCTCCTGCTGCTGCCGGCCACCGCAGCCATGGGCGCGACGCTGCCCGCGATGGAGCGGGTTCTGGCGCAACTGCGCCGCCAGGGAGCGAACATTGCGGCGTTGTACGCAGCCAATACCTTTGGGGCGGTCCTGGGGGTGCTGGCTACCGCGTTTTGGCTGGCGCCCGAATTCGGACTGACGCGCACAGCGACTGTATGCATGGCGTTGAATCTGTTATGCGCCGGGTTAGGGTTGTGGCTTTTTGCCGGACCGGCTAACAGAACGCCGACAATGATCAAATCAGCCCCGTCCAACGCTCTGCGGTTGCTGGCCGCCACCGGTCTGCTGGGCATCGGCTACGAAGTGCTGGTCGTCCGGGTGCTTAGCCAACTGACTGAAAACACGGTATATACTTTTTCAATTTTGCTGGCAGTCTATCTGGTCGGCACGGCTTTCGGCGCTGCCGTATACAGTCGTTGGCCCGCTGATGAAAATGGATCGGAACAGCGGCGCAACCGGTTGCTGCAAATGCAGGCAGCCGCTTGCCTGCTCGGGATCTTGAGTCTGATCTGCGCCAAAACGGTCAAGGCAGCCGTAACCCAGGTGCTTGGTCCCGGCATGGCGGCGGCGCTGGCTGCCGAGGCGGTGCTTGCAACAGCGGCGTTTCTGCCGCCCACCCTCATTATGGGCGCTCTTTTCAGCTACCTCAGCGCGGGCGCGCTGGCTACCGGCGTCGACTTTGGGCGGGCGCTCGGCGTCAACACCTTGGGCGCTGCTGTTGCGCCGTTGCTCTTCGGAGTGGCTCTCGTTCCTCTACTGGACGCAAAATTCGCGCTACTGCTGGTCGCCGCCGGTTATCTCGCCTTGCCCTCATGGCGCGCCTGGTTCACTCCGGCGCAATGGACGGCGGCCGGCGCGACGCTGGCGCTGGTTGTGGGAGCGCCTTCCCTGGCGATCGTTGACATTCCCGAAGGAGGACGGCTGATCCGCTATACCGAGGGAACCATGGCGACGGTCAGCATTGTGGAGGACGCCAGCGGGGTGGCGCGCCTGCACATTAACAACCGGCAGCAGGAAGGCAGCAGCGCAACCTTGTTCGCCGACGCCCGCCAGGCGCTATTGCCGGTTCTTCTCCACCCCGCGCCCCGGCGCGCCCTGTTTCTCGGCCTAGGCACGGGCGTCACCGCCTGGTCCGCGACCGAAGATTCGATGCTGCAAGTAGACGCAGTGGAGTTGCTGCCGGAGGTCATCGAGGCATCGGCCTACTTCACGCGCCGGTTATGGGGTGACGCGCACAATCCCCGCCTGCATCTGCTGGCTGCCGATGCGAGACGCTTCGTGCGCGCCTCCCGCGACCGTTACGATCTAATTGTTTCTGACAACTTCCATCCGGCGCGCAGCGGATCCGGATCGCTTTACACCGTGGAGCATTTCAAGGCAGTGCGGGAGCGGCTCGCCTCGGGAGGATTGTTCTGCCAGTGGCTGCCTTTGCATCAACTCGATCTCGAAACCCTACGCAGCATCGTGCGCGCCTTCGTCACCGTTTATCCGCGCAGTTGGGCGATCCTGGCTACTTACAGTCTGGACACGCCGGTCCTGGGACTGCTGGCGCGTCGCGATGTGGAGGGCTTTGATGTCGAACAGGTGCGTCAGCGGTTGGCCAATGCAGCGCTGGAGCACAATCCCGCCGAATTCGGCATTACCGACGATCTCGCGTTGCTGGGCGGCTTCATTGCTGGTCCCCCTGCCCTGGCGCGATTTGCTGGGGGCGCGCCTCTCAACACAGACGACCATCCAGTGGTCGCCTACGATGCGCCACGCATCACCTATGCGCCCGATTCTTTGCCGCGTGATCGACTGATCGCTTTGCTGCATGATGTGGAAATCAGTCCAGATGAACTGCTGGTGACGCCTTACGACCCGGTTTGGGCATCGCAACTGCCAGCATATTGGGCGGCCCGCAACCGTTTCATCGAGGTGGGTCGCGATGTACAACCGACCGCTGATGTAAGACGCATGCTGGCGCAGGTGCGGGAACCCCTGCTGTCCGTGCTGCATACCAGTCCTGAATTCCGCCCCGCCTATGATCCGCTGCTGCGCATGGCGATTGCCCTGGGGCGCACTGATCCGGGCGCAGCGCGCGCGCTGCTTTTTGAGCTTCAGGCAGCGCAACCGGCGTGGTCGGAAGCAACGCAAGTTTTGCGCAGTCTTTCCGGCACATCGCCATAATACAATTTCGGTTCTTCAGGGGTCTTGTGGAGGCCGGCTGCAACCGGCCTTGGCGGAATCCATCCGATAAAAATCCATTTAATTAAATGTTTATCAAGATCATTGCTCTTGGCTGGGACGGCTCCGCTTGCTGCAAAAAGGCGGGATCCACAGAAGATGGTCCCGCCTCTGTTAAGACGCAAGCAGTCTAAAGACAGGCGGGGTTAACCGTCTTCTTCCTCGGACGCCCAACGAGAATGGATCTCCGGATACGGCTTGCCGTCCATCAAACCTTCCCAGAGGATTTTATTGTAATGGAGCGGGGTAATAAGATCGGCCTCGGAAAAGTCAAGGTGGCTCGTCACCTTGGCCCAGTATGCGGCGTCGTGTTTCGGCAGCACCGCGGGTCCCTTCGCCATAGCGACGTCATCACCCAGATCGAGATCTGTAGTCAGCAGCACAGTCGAAGCCACGGCATTGAAGGTCCAATCCTTCGGTGAAGACTTGATATCAAACACATCGGCCATTGGTTGTTGACGGGCGGTGTTCAGGTTGATGTGCGGCGCGCCGAGGATGTCCTCGATCGTGCGCAACACGTTGACCTGCGTATAGAAGGTGCTGATGACCGCGTTCTTCTTCACATACGGACCCACCATATAGGTCGTGGTGCGGTGCGAATCGACGTGGTCCGGGCCATCCTGGCAATCGTCTTCGATGATGATGAACAGGGTGTCTTCGGCATAGGGGCTGTGGGCCACCGCTTCGACCATCTTGCCGACGGCCAGGTCATTGTCGGCCTGCTGAGTCTCCGGCGTATTCACCCCGGCGAGGGCCGAACCGAAGCTGCCCATGTGGTCGTGGCTGATTCTGAAGAGCGTCAGGCTGGGCAGTTTGCCGTTCTCGACGTACAGGTCGAACTCACGCTTCCACTCGGCGTAGCGCCACATGTCCGGATAAACCTGGTCGTAGCCCCGGAAATAGACGTCGGTACTGCCAGCGGGCAAGTTGTCTCCAGCGGCATGGAAATCCGCGCGCGGCAGAGCGGGATCGAGCGGCCCCACCTGAACCTCTCCGGCGACGTATGGATTTTCCACCTGGTTACCGAAATTATTCACCACAAAGCCGTAATTGCGCACCGTTCCGCCGGCCTCCAGCACGGCGTTGAAGATGTAGCCGTCTTCTTCACCGAACGGGGCGTCGGTGGAGGTGTGGTTGGCGGCGCCGGCCAATAGGTTGTCAACGCCGCCTGGCAGGTTCGCGGCCATCGCGGCAGCGGTGTATTTGGTCGTTCCTTCGGGACCCGCCACGGCATCCCGTTCTTCGACGGTCTCCCAATTGACCGACACACTGCGGTTGCCGCCTTCAGATTCATAGGACAGACCGTGGCCACCATAATTGAGCTGCTGCGTGAGTCCTTCGGTGCTGGTCACGCGGCCCTGCATGGTCCAGGACCAGCCGTCCATACTGCCGTCACCCGGATCATAGAAGTTGTCCAACGTGACGAAATTGCGGGCCAGGGCATGTTGATTTGGCGTGATGGCCTCACCGAACACCGTCAGGCGGGGGTCGCCATTGGAATCGTTGCTCAGATCGCCCAGCACTTGGTCGAAGGTCCGGTTTTCCTTCACCACATAGATGATGTGTTTGATCTTCTTGCTCAGGAAAGCCATGACCTGCTTGTTATGCCCGTCTTGATTCGCGGTGTAGAAGTTGTTTTCCGCCACCTGCTCGGTCAGATGCTGCAACGCGTCCACACTGGGTACCGGGGCGCTGACCAGCGAGGACTGTTCCAGTTGGAACTGATACTGGTTCGTGCCACGCGCGTTGTCTCGGGCGGTGGAGTTGTCGGCCTGGCAATCCGCGTCACATCCATCACCCAGCGGATAGGCCGGGGTCTTTAACGCTTCAACAGGTTTACCGTCATCATCCAGAATGACGCCACCCGGATAGGTGCTGCTGGTCATGCTGGCTGTGTTGCTGAACAGATGACCGGGATTGGGGCCGGTGACGCTTTTGCCGTTGATGATATACATCCAACTGCCGTCGGCGCTGAAGGTGATGTCCCTGGGCGCATAAGCGGTCGGGATCAGGCCGATGACCTGATTGGCGCGCGCGCCGGTCAGCGGAATCACCGCAACCGAGTTGGCGCCATCGTTGACAGCATAGAGGGTCTTGCCGTCTGGGGAAATGGTCACGGCGAATGGAGAGGCACCGGTGTGGCGACCGCCTTTAAGTCCATCATCGGGGTTCATTTGCGCCAATACTTCGTTCGGGCCGCGGGTATCGATGTTAGCGATGACGGTGTTGCTCTCCGTATCGATCACGGCGACCTCGTCCGAGTTGTCTTGGGCGACATACAGCACCTGCTGCGCGGGGTCCAAGGTCATGCCTAGCGGGTTGCCATGCAGCTTGATACGTTTGATCAGCTTGCCAGCCGTAGGTAATGAAATATTGACGACCACCACCTCGCGATCGCGGTTGGCGGAGACGTAGGCCGTGTTGTTGCCCTTGATGGCGACCGCGAAAGGAAAGGTGCCGCCGGGCACGCTATCGGTACCTTCGTTGTTGGCGAAGTACGGGCGCAGGTCGTGCTCGTAACGAACTGTGCCGGATGCGGTATCGATGACGCTGATGGAGTCGTTGTAATTGTTAGCGACCACTAGTGCTTCAACTGATCTAATT
>JAGRHM010000728.1 GCA_020445005.1 Candidatus Competibacteraceae bacterium
TGAACCTGCCCCGGCTGAGCGCCTACGGGATTCAGGAAAGCGATTTCGCCCACGTTGTCGCTCATTCACGGGGCAGCAGCATGAAAACCAATCCGCTGGTGCTGAGCGATGAAGAAATCGCGGATGTGATGCGGCAGCGGCTGTGAAGGCGGCTATTTTGGATTCTGAATCCAATGAATACCAGCAACTCGAACAGCGCCTGGGCCGGGTGCATTTACAGCAACGACTCGGTATTGAGGCCGAACATGCGACGCAAATCTTCGGACGGGGCCGGACTTTCTTCCACATCGAGAACTGGTACTCGATACACACGCTGATACGCTTGACACTGCGCAGCTTGGGACTGTACCAACGGGGAGTGCGCAACGCCGCTGCGCTGCAGATCCGCCGCAACGACATCGTTCTGTCCCGGTTACCGGTAGCGTTTGACGGTTTTACCCTGCTGCATTTGAGCGATATGCATCTGGATGCTCATCCCGCCTATCCCGCCGTCTTGATCGAACGCCTGCAAGCAGTGGACTATGACGTATGTGTGATCACCGGCGACTTTCGCGCTAAAACGTATGGCGCCTATAAAGCGATCATCGCGGCGCTGGCCGAGGTGCGTCCACATCTGCGCGGACCGGTTTACGCCATCCTGGGCAACCACGACTCGATCCGGATGGTCAGCGGGATTGAGCAACTGGATATTTTTCTGCTGCTGAACGAATCGGTGGCGCTGGAACGCGACGGAGCGACGCTCTATTTGGCTGGTATTGACGATCCGCACTACTATCAGGTCGACAACTTCCACAAGGCGGCTGCCGCGATTCCTCACGATGCCGCCGCTATCCTGCTTTCCCATTCCCCGGAACCCTATCGACTGGCGGCTCACGCTGGTTTTGATCTGATGCTCAGCGGCCATACGCACGGCGGCCAGGTCTGCCTGCCGGGCGGGATCGCCTTAATGACGAATGCGCACTGTCCACGCCGTTTCTGCAAGGGCCCCTGGCGTCACCACACCATGCAGGGTTATACCTCGGTCGGTTCCGGTTCGTCGGTCGTCGGGGTGCGCTTTAACTGTCCGCCGGAAATCACGCTGCATCGGTTACGCTGCTTCACTGCCCAGCAAGAGGAGTCTGTTTAATAGGGCCGGTTGCGGATGCCGAGCCAGTAGAAAAGCGGCGATAGCGTCAGTTCCAGCACCGCAAATCCCCCCACGATCATGGCGATCGTCAGCCCGCCCAGGGCAAAAGTCTCCGCTACCGCCAGCAGGGGCAACAGCGCTTCGGGAATCTGATCCAGCCCTACAGATTGACTGCTAGAGTCCAGACCTAAACGGCGTTTGATAAAGCTTGACAGCACATCCCCCAACATGGCGGCCAGGCCGATGATGATCCCGACCCCTATCGGCCAGTTCAGCAATACTGCACCCAGTCCGGTTGCCAGCATCGCGGCTAATACCCCTCGCCAGGTTTTGGCGTCGCCCAGCAGGCGCTGTCCATCCGCCAACATCCAGCCGCCATCGAGCGGACGACCGCCCCAGCCACCAAAGAGTCGCGCAGCAACGACGGGCGCTCCGTTGGCGATGATGATCAGCAGCAATAAACCGCCTTCGACCGGCAACATGTTCTCGCTCCATTATGCAGCCGTCATCACACAGGCAACCATCACGGTTACCGCCTACACTGAATTTGACCGCGCTTCGCCACGACCTGCAAACCCACCAGGGGAATATCCATGAAAAAAATCACACTGATCACCAGTCCTGGCGCTTTGTGCAGCGTGCTGCTCCTCACAACGGTTCAGGCCGCTGACCCCCAGTCACCGGTGGGACAATGGCGCACCATTGACGACCAGTCCGGCAAATCCAAGAGCATCGTCGAAATTACCGAGAGCAATGGCGTACTCACTGGAAAAATCGTGGAATTGCTGGAAGGCGCCAAAGAGAAAACCTGTAGCAAATGTGAAGGCGAATTAAAGGGCCAGCCGCTGGTGGGTATGAAGATTCTATGGGATTTGAAAAAAGAGGGCGATGAATGGACCGGCGGCAAGATTTTCAATCCCGCGGATGGCGGTACTTACGCCAGCAAAGCCAAATTGAATGCCGATGGTAAAATGCTGGAAGTGACCGGCAAGTGGATGTTCTTCAGCAAGCAGCAGCAGTGGCAACGAGTCAAGTAACCGAATCGCGCCGGTTTTCCAAGCATCATGAGGAGAGAAGGCCATGCGGCAAATCATTCACCTGTCAACCCGGCAGCGCGAGGAATTGATCGATATCACCCCACAGGTAGCGGCAACGCTCAAGGCCAGCGGCGTTCGGGATGGTCTGTTGTCGGTTTACGCCCAGGGCGCTACCGCTGCGACGATGATCCAGGAAAACTGGGATGACAGTGTGCAAACGGACGTGGTTAATCTGCTGCGCAAGCTGATTCCACGCGGGGTATGGCTGCATGACCAGCAGGACGGCAACGGCGACGCCCATCTGAAGGCGGGGTTGGTTGGACCGTCGGAGACGATTCCGGTGATTGACGGCAAGTTGGGGCTGTCTCGCTGGCAAAATATCTTTTTCTGCGAATTCGATGGGCCGCGTAACGACCGCCGCGTGGTTTGCACGGTGCTGGCTGATCAGGAGGGGTGATTTAACCGATAATCGTTTACAATTCCCGCCGCGACCGCAATGTTGCATAAAGCGGTCGGACTTTCACACCTAATCATTAAAACGGACTTCCGAGATCGAG
>JAGRHM010000729.1:0-1657 GCA_020445005.1 Candidatus Competibacteraceae bacterium
GTCCAGCTTGACTTCATTCAACGGACTCGGCGCTACCGCAAACCCCTTGCGGACGGTTACAATGTCCGCCTCTTTCATCCCGTCGGGTTCTCTACGCATGCTCACCTTGACCCCATCGCAAAAACGTCATCTTAAAGCGCTGGCCCATCATCGCAAACCCGTGGTGATTATTGGCAACCATGGCGTCACACCAGGGGTCAGCCAGGAAATCGATCAGGCGCTCAATCACCATGAACTGATCAAGGTTCGCGTGAACGCCGAGGATCGCGATGCGCGCGAGCAGATAATTGAAGCACTCTGCGCTGGGTCCGACGCAATACTGGTGCAACGAATCGGGCATGTCGCCGTGCTGTTTCGCCGCAATACTGACAAGCCGCGCATCGAATGGCCGATTTAAGTGGTGCTGGTGGGGGGACTCGAACCCCCAAGCCCGGTCAGGGCGCAAGATTTTAAGTCTTATTCCGGTTTTCATAACACCATTGATTAATAACAGTTTTATTTCTTTATCCGCTGATCATGGGGCAAAAATGGGACACTTACCCAAGCGCATCAGCAACACTCTACAGCAATTCAGCTTCCATCAAAATCCCCAAATTTTCCCCTTAATGTCCCTATATTGTCCCATAGACAAAATATAGCAAGCCATTTAGCGCATACACATAGGATTACTAATCTTGTGTTGCTGATGATCGCCGATTTTGGTAGGTTATCGCTCCTGATTCCCCACAAGAGCCTACTGCTATGGCGACTATCGAAAAGCGCCGATCCGCCGACGGCGACCCCCACTACCGCGTCAAGGTGCGCTTGAAAGACCATCCGCCCCAGACGGCGACCTTCACCAGTCGCAGCGATGCCAACAAGTGGGCGGCGAAGGTTGAAACCGAGTTGCGGGAACATCGCCATTTTCCCGTCGCGGTCGCACAACGGCATACCGTCAACGAGTTGATTGAACGCTACTGCAAACACCACCTGGCCCATAAGAAAGTTGCGGACCAGCAGGCCCGGCAACTGCATTGGTGGCAACAGCGCATGGGTCACCTGAGCCTGGCCGACATCACCCCGGCTCTGATCATTCAGCAACGGGAAGCCTTAACCGAATCCAGCGCCGGCGCGCGCCCGCGTTCCCCGGCGACCGTCAATCGCTACCTGGCCGCCCTCTCCCATGTCTTCACCGTTGCGGTTAAAGAATATGAATGGCTGGACCGCAATCCGTTGTTGCTGGTCAGCCGTGGCAAGGAGTCCAAAGGCCGCGTCCGCTTTCTCAATGACCCCGAGCGCAGCCGCCTGCTGGCCGCCTGTCAGGCCAGTAGCAACCCCGATCTTTACCTGGCCGTGCTCTTGTCCCTGGCGACCGGCGCGCGCCGTATGGAAGTTCTTGGGTTGCGCTGGCCGCAGGTCGACCTGGCGCGTAAAACCGTCACCTTGCTGGAAACCAAAAATGGGGAGCGCCGCGCCTTGCCCTTGGGGGAACAGCCACTCGATCTGTTGCGCGACCGCGCCAAGATTCGGCGCATTGATTCCGACCTGGTCTTTCCTGGCCGCTATCCGAATCAGCCCGCGCAATTCCGCCATGCCTGGGCGACCGCACTGGAGACGGCCCAGATTCAGGATTTCCATTGGCATGATTTACGACATTCCGCCGCCAGCTACCTGGCCA
>JAGRHM010000729.1:1720-2238 GCA_020445005.1 Candidatus Competibacteraceae bacterium
GCCCACCTGTCGGAACCGCATACCGCCAGCGTGGTAAACCGCATGAACGCCAAGATTTTCGGCGAATAGCCCCAGAAACAAAAATGCCGGAACCCTCGGGCAAGGATTCCGGCGTACTCATCAGGACAAAAAGATGGAAGCGAATAGGATAACCGATTTTTTTATATGGGATCTACGGAGAATATTTACCGCACACGAAGTTGCTTATTTGTGGTTTGGTCTTCAACCCAATTACGGTAATGATCATCCCGGCAATATAACTAGCTTTGTGCTTGCCTTAAGTGAAACTCAATTACGCAGTGAATTACTTTTAACTGGCGACACTGGACGCCGTTACTATACGGACAGCCACGGCAAGCGAATGGAAGCTTGGGTTCAAGAAAGCCCAGACTATGAACGCGCGTCTTTACGAAGTTGGGCGGAAAGGATAGGACAAAAGCCACTGTTTCTATTTCCTGAATACCGGGAACCCCTGCCTCTTGATAACGCTGCTATCGTTTCATGTGGTAATGAAGACA
>JAGRHM010000730.1 GCA_020445005.1 Candidatus Competibacteraceae bacterium
TGCAACAGTTCCAGTTCCCGCGCCAGTATGGCGATGGTCGATAACGGGGTGCCCAGCTCATGAGCCGCGCCCGCCGCGAACATGCCCAGGGTCAGGATTTGCTCATCGCGCAACGCGCGTTCACGCAGTTGCGCCACCTGACGGTCCCGGTTTCGCAGGGCCATCGCCAGTCGCGCGACGAAACCGGCAATCAGCAAGGCGCTGATGACAAACACCAGCCACATTCCCCACAGATGGGTCTCAAAGCCGGAGCCATGACCGCTGAGCGCGCCGGGCAGCGGTAAATGGTAAAACATCAATGCGGTGTAGATCACTACAGTAACGGCGGCAGTCGCCCAGACCTGCCCGGCGGGCAATAAGGCGGCGGCGATGACCAGTGGCAACAATAACAGTGAAACGAACGGATTGCTCGCGCCACCGCTGAAAAATAACAGTAAGGCCAGCGCTAGCGCATCGAATTGCAGGTAGGCGAACAGTTCCCAGGCAGTCACTGGCTTCTCGCGCCGGGCGCTGCGTTGCAGCGCGGCAAACGCCAGCAGCGCCCATCCCAGAAACAGCGCCACCGGCCACCCCGGCATCGGCGCGGGCGGCGTCAAACCGAACCGCAGCCATAACAACATGATGCCCGGTCCCAGCACCACCAGGATGCGCAGCAACAAAAGCCGTCTCAAATCTTCCATTTATTCGGTTTCGTTTATGCGGCAACAGCGACCGTTGATAATTGGCAAGTGTGACAATATGCCGCATTCCTCATTAATCCATGATTGCATAGGATGCACTGACTGTTTCATGCAATGGCAGCGACCGTTGCTCTCCTGGAGATGACCCGGATGCCTGATATTTACCGACCCCTTCCCTTGCATCGTTTGGAAACCGGCGCTCAATACTTCCACCCCCAACAGCAATGGCCTGTCGCTGTGATCCTCGACGATCCCGCCCAGTGCGTCATGACCGATCTTGGCCAAGTGACCGCCTGTACCGTTGAACGAACCACATTGCTTAAGAAAGCATTGGAAATCATGATCAAGCGGCGGGTGCGAATGCTACTGGTGCGTAATGCGGACCAGCAGATCATCGGCGTACTCACCAGCCGCGACCTGGAAAGCGACCGGCCCCACCGGATTCTGACGAAAGCAGGCGGAAGTTGGGACGATTTACGGGTTGCCGACCTCATGACGCTCAGACCAAAAATACAAGTTCTCCAGATACAGGATGTATTACAAGCACGGATAGGAGATATCATCGCCACCTTGCGGCAAGTCAATCGCCAACATGCGCTGGTCGTGGACACCGATCCCGAAACCGGCGTCCAGGCAGTGCGCGGTATCTTTTCGTTATCGCAGATTGCCCGACAGCTCGGCTTGACCATTGACCCCGCCCGGCGCCCGACGACATACACTGAATTTGCGCAAGCAGGCGGCGCATTATAGCGGTCACTTCTCGCATCAATCCGATAACCGGTTCTGTCGGTTCGCGCCAGCGAGAAATTCGTCATTAAAAGTCGGTTAGCAGGTGAAACTCCCCGACATAAGGCGTCTCGCCGATCACGGCGACCGTCGCCCGCCAGTCCCGCCGTCCTGCTGAACAAACTGGCAAAATCGCCTGTCCCCGCCAGGTCTTTTCCGCCTGCCGACGTAGATCGAAACGGTTAAAGCCCATATCCATGCCCTGCATTGCGAAAGACACTGTGACTTTTTCAGCCTTGGAGGCGCCTTTTCCGCCAAGGTCAACCTGCACCGGAAATACAGTCAAGGGTTGAATGCGGTCTCCCAGTCCAAAGGTCACGGTCAATGCCGCATCCTGCGCCAGACACGTTTTGCCCACCGGATTGCAGGCAGGATCAGCGTTTAAAACGATAGCGTGAGTGGGAACAGGCTGTAGCTCCTGTTTCAAGCGGGGATAAAGCAGGCTTGCCAAGCTGCCCAACAAGAAAAATCCGGTCATGGTCCCGACCATTATCAGCCCGTCTCGCCGGGTCATCTTCATCATTATCGCTTCATTGATCGCCAGTTTGAATTGTAGCGGTTTTCCCGGTTCCGTGGATGCGGCAATTTGTCGCATTCTCATACTGCTCCCAGCGATTTAACATAAAAGAATGACCCCAGGTGGCGCGCTTGGCGAATCTATTTCATGGTGAATTGACTCAGGAGAATCCCCGCATGATTGATCCACGCAACCAGCGCTCATTACTCGCGTTGCGCAATGCTCTGAATGCTCTGATGGTCGGCGCTATTGCGGTGCTGGCGGCAGGTTGCGGCGGCGACGATGATAACGACAGTTCGCCGGCGGTGCGCCGCGCAGCGATCCAGTTCCAGGGCCAGGTTAACGGTCAGGACTTCGTCTGTGGGGCGACCTATGAAAACGTCGGCATCGGCCAACCTGGAACCTACCAGGTAACGGACTGGCGCTTCTACGTCCACGACGTGGAGTTGGTCAAGGCCGATGGCGCGCGGCGGACACTTGATTTGGATCAGGACGGAGTCTGGCAATA
>JAGRHM010000731.1:0-1232 GCA_020445005.1 Candidatus Competibacteraceae bacterium
CCGAACGATTGGGTACGCGCGTCACACTGGCTTGTGGGGGGCAGGGTCGGGGGCAATTGGTCATCGATTTCGATACCCTGGAAATTCTCGACGGAGTCTTGGAGCGGATGGGATATGGGCTGTGAGCCATCCTAAAAAATCCTGAACGGCCTGAAACACTGACTGCTCATGCAAAAAGCCCAATTGACAGCCATCGCCATTCACGCACGCAAAGCTTTGAGCAACTCGCGGGCTCGGCAATTGATCGAACAGAATCTCGACCAGAAAGGTTGTGATTCCATTGTTGAAACCCAGATGCTTCAGGCCGCGGTCACTCAAGGAAAGACCATGACCACCAGCGGTCGTGATCAATCTCAATCCCACCGAGAAATTTCGAGATTCCCAGTGGGCTTTAAAAATCTCGCCCTATAGTTATGCACTGCTCCTTTAAATTTCAACAATAGCATACATCCTGCTATTTTCGAGTTATGATGCATTTTCACTATCAGTACCATCGTTAACGGGTGGAGAATAGAGTGTGATTACATTAGTCTTGGCCCAAAATAAAGGGGGTGTTGGCAAAACATCCATAAGTCGAATTTTATCCGAATATTTCGCTAGAGAAGGTTATCGTGTTCTTGGATTGGATCTCGATCCTCAATGTAACTACTCACGACGATTCCTGATTATGGAATATGACCCTGTCGATCCTGACGGGGTTTACCCGGCGATTCATCCCGCCTATTTACCCCAGGAACACGGTGAATGGGACGGACGAAGCTCGACTGCGGACATCTTCACTCATCATCCAACCGTGCCCTACCCTTCCTGGGTCGACAACTTGGAGGTGTTGCCAGGACATGGCGAGCGGTTACGTCAGTTGGAATCCCAGATTCGGAACGATGCCCAGACAATGTCGCAGGCACTAAAGATATTCCTTGAGCAGGGTGATCTGCGGCAGCACTACGATTTAGTCATCATTGATACCTCACCTTCCAAGGATGCATTAACCCGCAGCGCCATGATGACAGCTACTCACCTTCTCATTCCTACCCTGTTGGAGACCCAGAGTACCGAAGGCTTGGTTGGAATGTTAGCTTTTTGGCGGCAGGTCAACCGTTCACGGACTTCACCATTAGAAATTGTTGGGATACTACCTAACCGGGTCAGGGCGGTAGGACTCCATGAAGGCTTGTTAGAAGGGCTCAGAGGACATCCCGGCACCGGTCGATTCATCACACCGGTTACCTTAG
>JAGRHM010000731.1:1238-5506 GCA_020445005.1 Candidatus Competibacteraceae bacterium
TAGCTGATCGAATCGCTTTCGCGGAATCCGACCATACCGACGCCAAACCAAAATCTGTTTTCGATTTGCCGAAAACCAATAAGGCGCGTCTGGAAGCTGAAGCAGTGGGCCGCCACATCCATGGAAAGCTATTTATCTAGGAAATCACCATGGCGAAAAAGAAGACTTTCGGGCTACCCACTGGGCTACCTCTAGCGGATATCGTCAAAGAAGGAGAAGCAGAGGCAGGCTCCTTCGTCATGGAAATTTTACCCATCGCTCGCATTGAGCTAGATCCTGACAATCCACGATGTTTAGGCCTCAATCCAGTCGATCCGCGTAAGTTGGATGCGGCCGACCCGCTTTACGCACGCAAGAAAACAGCTCTGGACAGCATCGAAGAACTGGCGATTAATATTGCCCGCTTCAAAGTGCAACAGCCCATCAAGGTCTACCAGCATGATAAAGGATATCGCATCGTGTTCGGGGAGCGCCGCTACCTGGCTTCCATCCTGGCCGAGGAAAAGACCATTCCTGCCTGGGTATTACCGGATCGCCCAAAGTTTCTAAGAACTCTGCAATTTTCGGAGAACGAACATCACGACAAACTGGATGCTTGGGAACGATTGGAAAGCGTGAGAGCAGTGGTAGGTGAATTTGAATCCTATGAGGAGGAAATGATCCGTTCCGCTACCACTCTAGCTGAAGTTACCGGCCTCAAGCTGTCAATGGCGAACAATTATTTCGACCTCATTCGGGGTCCGGACGATGTACGCGAAGCTCTACAAATACGCGCAATCACGAACATACAACTGGCAGCCGAAATTGCCCGAGAACCTGATTTCACTAAACGACAGGCTGCGCTGGAAGCAGCTCGCTCAGGGGCAACCTCCGACAAGATCAGGAGCGTCCTCAAGAAAGCCATGAAGTTGACGCCTCAGCCCGGCAATCGTGGCAGGCCCGCAAAGAACGTGACGCTGGGCAAGACAGCCAATACCGTGGTCGTGCGTCGAATCGTCGAGACTATTCTTGGTGACGCATGCTACGAAACGCTAGGCGGCGAAATCCGGTGGGATGACTTCAACAGCGTTACGAATGCCTGGAAAAAATTTCTGAGCTATCTCGAAAGCAATGAGGGTTCCGAGCATTGAAGCGCATTGCTTGCCGGATGCCATCGGCATTGAAAACCATGCTTCATCAAATCGTCAGTGAAGATGGCTATGGCGGAAAGGGTAAAAGTCGCTGGGTACGGGAAGCGTTGACCCAGTTATTCGAACATGATCCGGATTTGATAAATGTCGGGGTAGGGGATGACCTTGAAGCTAACGATGCTGAGGTTGTGTTTTCCCTGAGCCAAGATCACGGGGATGCCATCGATGCAGCAGTGGAACTGATTCGCTCCCAGTACCCTCGAGCAGAAGGGGTGCAATCCGCGATTATTCGCGCGGCAGTGCGTTATCGCTTGCGGGAGAGAATAAAAAATCGACCCTTGCTGCAGTCACCGCAGTAAATCCAAAAAAGCTCATAATATATTGTTATAAATAAGATAATATTTACCAGTATTTTATTAAAAAATCCCGATTAGCCAGCCAAAGGCAAATAAATATTTCAAGAAAGCTAGCGTCTGCGGACGGTCGCCAATGGCTAGCACATTCACCATGTTTACTAAACGGTCATGAAAACCACTAGCGGGTACCTGCGGAGAAAACATCCCACTTTTTCATTATCCAGCAAGCGTAGAACCTCACTCCCCTCTCATCCTTGTCCACAAAACCTGTGGATAACTTTAAATTGAATAGAGCTAATACCCACCCGCTGCAATAAGTTAGACGGCCTCTCACGGGAGACGCTAGCATGGTTTCCCGCCTTCTCACCCCACCACTTGCAACCGCCCCGCATAAGCCGGACACGCCTCAACCCCAGCGTACAACGTCGCCGGCAGCTTCAGCACCGACGCATAGCGCCGATGCGGGGAGTCATCCTCAACGACGTACACGTTCCACACCGGCTGCGCGCCGTTCGGCAAAAGCAACCCATCTGCCATCAGGCGCCGATACAGCGCGGGGCGTGAGCACCATTCCGCGCGATCACGCACCTCGGGCTGGGCGTGCAGGCGCTCGGCGAACGGCTTGGCCGCCACCCAAAACGCGCCGTCGTGATACCAGCCTGCCCCGTCCTGGCGATTGAAGGTCTCAGTCTGCGTCAGTCCCCGCAGCACATCGCGCACCGCGTCGCGCAGGATCCGGCGTTCCTCATCCTCGGCGGATGCGACCGGGTCCGGCGTCTTCCCAGGACGCGCGGCCGCCCGGTGTTGCGCCGCCACCGTTTCCCAAAACGCCGGCGCATCCGTCCATGGGATATCGTGCGCGAGCGCCCGCCACACTTGACGTTGCCCGGCCGCCGGCAGCCAGACCCCGGCGATCAGACTACCCAGGCCCGTCCCGTCCAGCGCCGCCCATTCGGCCGGTTTCAGCCGCATCTGGAGCGTGGCCATGGGTAAAGGTTCTCGGGTCAACGGACAGTGGTGGGGTTGACCCGAGCGCAAAGCCGTCGTATAGGCGGCGTCCAGGGCATCGCCCAGCACCCGGGTCAACATCAGATAGCGCCCGGACAAACCCGCCACGGAGGGCCAACCTGCCGGCGGCGGGGGCTGCTCGGCCAGGCGCGCGAAGGCCGCTTTCAACCAATCCATAGTCGGCACAGTCGCCGACGCCTCTTCGTCCACCGGTTGCGGACCGGCTCGCGCCAGCGCCGCCAGCGTGGCCTGGGCCAGCGCGTGCTGTTCGGGTTCGGCGGCAAACCAGGCGGCCAGGGCTTCTCGACCGGACGCGAGCGCGTCTGGTGCATCCCGATCATTGGTCGGTTCGCCGCGTCCGTGTCGGGTGGCCGCCGTGGCGCGCGCCAGCCAGCGGCGCAGTAAGACCGGCATGTGGTTACGGTTTGACATCAGTACCTTGATTCACCATACTCATTTTATTCAACAAGGCACTCGGAACCTTGCCAAAAATCCGGGGCAGAGCGCCCAGTCTGTTGAATCGGCGGGCAACGCGGGAGGGCTGATCCCGTGTCAAACATCAGCCATTGCGGTACCCGCAGGAGTCGCTCGCCCTGTCCAAAAAGCGAGGCCGCCCGCTCAGCGGCGCGCGTCAGCGCCTCGTGGTCCTCCGCCACATGAAACAATGGAAACTCCGGGGTAGCGTGGGGTCCACCCGGCTCATCCTCCCCACGGACCGCCTGGCGGCGTCTGGAGCGTCGTGCGTGTTCGCACGCACGGGCAGACGCCGGGGAACGGTCATTTCCAGGCCCGTTGGTCTGGGCGCTCATGATTGGCTTGGCTTCATCCTGAACGGGGAATCCCTCGTCCAGGATGAAAAGCGTCCTCTTTATGGACGCCTTTCCACAAGAGAGCCGGTCCGCCTGCGGTCGCGTGATGCGATCCGGGGCGCCGGCCGGCCTATCTTCCAACCCGCTGGGGATACCTCCATCCCCAGCGGGGGCGTGTCGTGTCCCCTTTCTCTTTTAAAAGGAGACCCCACGATGCATGTGTTCCTCTTTTTCGTTGGACTCGTCCTCGGACACATCCAACGGCGCCCCCTCCAATCCATCGCCGCCCTCAGCCTCTGCGTAGGACGCGCGATGACCACCCCCTTCAGGCTCGCCCGGCAGTTCCTCGCCCTGCTTGGACAAACCTGGCGGGCCATCGATGGCCCATTGGTCCGTCAATTCGGGCCGGTGGTGGGCCTGGTCGTGCTGGCCCAGTGCCTGGCCGACCCCGCCCTAGCCAATTGGGTGACTTTGTTTATTTTTGGCGCGTCCCGCGGCGTCTTCGCGGGCGCACTGCATGCGGAGCGCGCCGCACGGCGCCGCCGTAAATCGGCGGCGGGCCAGGAGGCATCGTTCGACGCGGCGGCCTATGCCGCGTCGCTGGAGCCGCTCTCCGACCCGGAACTGCGGCGCCAGACGCGCGCGATCACCGACGCCCTGCGCGGAGGCGACCCGTCCCTGACGGAGCAAGAGCGCCGCGACCGCGTGCGACAGCGGCAGGTGATCGATGAGACCCTGGATACGCGCCGGGCGGCGCGCGGCCAGTCAGCGCGTCGTCCATAGCCGTTCGAGGGTCCGCGCGATCCCGCCCAGCACCGCCCGAAGCGGTTCAGCGGGACGCGGCAGATCCTCGTCGACGGGCAGTTCCAGCACCCACCGCATCGCGGCGTGCTGTCGCGCCCGGCGCTCCGCCAGCGATCGCCGTGGAAAACCGTGCAGCGGATCGGCGACGAATTGCAAGTCGT
>JAGRHM010000732.1 GCA_020445005.1 Candidatus Competibacteraceae bacterium
GCGGCGGGTTGGCTGCAGCCGCCATTACGCTCATAGGGTGCGAGCCGGCGCTGGCGAAAACGGCCGGCGAACTCGGCGCGCATATCGCCAGTCAGGGCGACAACCTGGGCAAGGCGGTTTCAGCCATGAGCTACGTGATCGGAATGGGAGCCGGCGCCGCGACCGCCTTCAAATTCAAGGCGAATCGTGAGAATCCACAACACCATCCTATCAGTCACGCCCTGGGTTGGGCCATTGTCTGCGTGGGTTTGCTGTTTCTACCGCAAACCTTCAAAAATACGGGTGATACGTTCTACGGGACCGATGCGACGCAAAATGTATCGACAGGCATCACCACGATTGGCAACTGACGCTGAACAAAGAAATCCTTTGCTCGCGGGCCTGCTCGCCGATGCGCCACCCATTCTGACGCCGGCGCGGGTTTCCAGGGGTTCTCCGATTTGCTCTGAATGCGGTCTGGCAGACGGCGATTTGGAGGATTTCCTTTGGCTTGCCCCGCAAGGACCTGTTTTGTGTCGAATCTGTGGCTTATGTCGAACGGCGGCCTGGGAGTCGCAGCGCGTGCGGTTGGCCTTGGTTCCTGAATGGGCGCAAAACGTCTTAAACGGAATGGTGACTGTGATGACCGTGAATCTGATGCGAGTCCAGGCAGGCGAACCGGTCTCCAGCGGGATCGACTTAGCCTGGCAATCATATCTGTTGGATCGGTTGCAGCAGCGTGCGGAAGCAACCCGGCAGATGCTGCAAGGGGCGGCCTCGCCCGCACGGTTGCGGCAAACCTTGCGGGCGCTACCCCCCGTCACCCGAACCCGGGTCATGGTTGAACTAGCCGGATTGCGTTGTTTGCCCGAACCCGGCGATCCCGCGTTGGCGCGGTTCTTCAACCGTCGCTGTCGACTACCGACCCCCTAAGCTAAGGCTATCCTGTGGTTCGTTTTCTCGACGAGGTGCACAATCTGCTAGCGGAGACCTTTGGATGGGATGCCGAGGCGTACACCAGCCTGACCACGATCGAAGACGAGACCGCCTTTGTGACCAAAGCGGGTGGCTTGATGAGTGTGTTGCATCTGCGTGGACACCTGCGCGTGGTGGGCATCGAGGAGTTGTCCATATTGATTGATCAACTACTTTCCCTGCTGGGATCGGCGCTCGGAACCGGTCAAGGCCATATTGTCGATATTGTTTTTACCAGCGATCCTGCACGAACCGCAGAAACTATCGAACGATTACTGGAACCGGGCGCGCGCACCGCCGCGCGACTGGGTCTTGACCTGCGCGATGTGTTTGCCGAACGGGTGCGCCATTTGCCGGCTTATACCTGTGCGGAGGCGGTTTATCTCATTGTTTGGACCACGCTGGCCGGTTTGCCGCGCGCTACGCGCCGACAAGCCGCTCGCGAATGGCGGCGCGCGTTCGCTCGCTGGCCCTTGCCATTTCCCCTGACGCGCGATCACCAAAATCCCTGTCTCTATAACCGCTATTTGACCGACCCGCATCGGTCCCTGGTGAAAACCTTGCAGGATGACCTGGGCGCAGCCGGTTTTGAATTGGACGTCTTGCCTGTGGTGACCGCCTGTCGATGGCTCAGGCAGGAAGCCGATCCGGACTGGACGCCCGCCGAGTGGCGACCGTTACTGCCAGGTAACGGATTGCCGGCTCCCCGCGAACGGCCAAATGGCGGGATCGAAGCCGCCGGCGATTGGTTTCCGGCCTTCGGCGGACAATTGTTCCCGCGCGGAATGCAGCTGCTTGACCACCGTACCGTACAAGTCGGTGACCGTCTCTACCAGCCGCTCATGGTCGATCTGCCACAATTGACTGAAATGCAGCGCTTTGAACGCCTCCTGGATCGTGTGCGCCAGCAACGCTTGCCGTGGCGAATGCTGGTGCGACTGAGCGGGGACGCCGGGGCTTGGCTGGTAGCCCGGCATCGGTGGACGAGCTTGTTGCACTTTGCAGGCGCTACCAACAAATTGATTGATGCGGCAGTGCAAGCGCTGCGCCGCCACTTGAATGAGGGAAACGTCGGGGTTCTGGCGCAAATGGCGTTGACCACATGGGTCAATACCTTGGAGGGGGCGCCAGCAGGGCGCACGCACCGCGAAGAACTACGTCGCCGGACCGCGTATTTGGCCGCGCACCTCCAGTCCTGGGGAGGGTGTACGGTTCGGCAAGCCACAGGCCATCCGGTGAAAGCCTGGGTGTCCACCTTGCCAGGAATCAGTCAGATGAACATCGCTACGCGCTACGCAGCCCCTCTGCGCGACTTGTTGCAAACCTTGCCGTTGTATCGACCCGCTTCGCTATGGCCAGTCGGCGCGGTCGTGTACCGTTCCCGCGATGGCCGGTTGTTTCCTTATCAACCTGGCTCGGAGCGGCAAGGAACCTGGAACGAACTGTATTTTGCGCGTCCTGGCAGCGGCAAGTCCGTGACGATGAATGCCAATAATCTCGTCCTGATCCTGAGTCCGGGATTTCGCGCACTGCCGTTTGTGAGGGTCATCGATATTGGGCCGTCTTCCGAGGGATTGGTAGCCCTGGTGCGGGAAGCGCTTCCCCCCGCGCGACGTGGCGAGGCGCAGTTTCATGCGCTGCAAAATACGTCGGGCTGGGCCATCAACGCTTTGGATACCCCTCTCGGTCTGCGACATCCGCCACCACAAAAGCGCGCCTTTCTCGTCTCTCTGTTGAGCTTGTTGGCGACTGCTCCGGGCGCACATGATCCCCCCGATGGTTTATCCGATCTGGTCGGTCTGGTGCTCGATTTGGCCTATGAGCACTATAGTGATGCCCGGGCGCCGAAACCGTATGCGTTAGGGCAGGACTCAGCGGTTGATGCCGCGTTGAAGCAATACGGATGCACATTGCCAGATCGCCCGAGCTGGTGGGAGGTGGTCGATGCGCTTTTTGCGGCGGGCGATATGTTTGCCGCCATTCGGGCGCAACGCTATGCGGCGCCCTTGTTGAGCGATCTGGTAGCTATCGCGCAAGCGCCTCAGGTGGCCGATTTGTACGGTGGCGACATGCGGTTGGAGAACACGGCGGAATCGCCCGTGCAGCTTTTCAATCGCCGGATATCAGCCGCAACGCGCGAATGGCCGCTGTTGGCCTATCCCACCCGCTTTGATCTCGGCAACGCCCGAGTCGCCAGTCTGGATCTGGCGGCATTGTGTGGCGATATGACCCCGGTCGGTCAGCGGCAAACCGCCATTGCCTTTCTCTTGGCCCGGCATGTCCTGGGCCGCGATCTGTTTCTGGACGACCAGACCCCGGGTTGGGCGCCGGTCCGTTATCGGGCGTGGCACCGTGACCGCGTGGAAGCGTTACTGGCGTATCCCAAGAAATTCTGCATCGACGAAAAGCATCGCTGCGGCCGCTTCCACGCGGTGGATGGGCAGATTGTTCGCGATATGCGAGAGGGTCGGAAAAGCCATGTGCATATCGCGCTGGCGAGCCAGATTTTGGAAGACTTCACCGACGAAATGGCCGAGTTGGCGACCGCCATCTACATTATGGAGTATGCCAGCGACGACCAGGCGGAAGCCCTGCGCACGAAATTTTCGCTATCGGCTTCGGCGCTGGCCGAGTTACGCCTCCACGGCACGGGACCGACGCCGGCCGGCGCGCCGTTCCTGTGCGTGCTACGGACGAAGCGTGGGCTGATCACGCAGTTGTTGTATCTGACGACGGGTCCGATTGAACTCTGGGCGCTGTCCACTACGGCGGAAGACCGCCTGGTCCGCGCCCGGTTATATCAGCGCTTCACGCCTCAAGTGGCCCGCGCGGCGCTGGCGCAGGCGTATCCCGGTGGGAGTATCAAAGCCGAATTGCAACGGCGGTTGGAGCATTCGGGCGAAGAAAACCTGGATCAAGAGGCCGTGCTGGCGGCGCTGGTTGAGGAAGTAGCCGCGATCGCAATGCGGGGGTGCGCGCCTGGCGGTTGCGCCGAGGGCGTGAACCGGGCAGAAACGCAAGGGGTGTAGCGGCTTGCGAGAATTAATAATTTATAATATTATTAAAACAACTTTTATTAATGAATGATCGTCGACCGGTGCAGGAGGTGGTTCATGAGCCGATGGAAACCGTGGGGGGTCGGGGTCGTTGTTCTTCTGCTTTCGGGCTGTGCGACCGATCCCGCGCCGACCCGGGCGAGTGACGACCCCCAGCGCCGCCAGTTGGCCGAAGCGGGGCAGCGCATTGCTCAAGCGCTGGAGACGCTGGCGGTGATCGAGCAAGCGGCTCATCCCATCGCGGCGCAAGCGATCGCTTCTCCCGCGCATGCGCCTGAGGCGCTCCGCGTGCGGGTAGCGGTGGACTATCAGGGCGATATTAAACCGTTCGTCCATCGGCTCGCCGAGGTGGTCGGCTATACGGTGAGAACCTATGGTCGGTCCAGCGTGCTGATCCCGGTGAATGTCCAAACGGCGGATCGCACGATTGGCGAACTGCTGGCGGATGCCGGTTGGCAGGCCAGCTGGCGCTGCCAGTTGGTGGTGCGACCGGAGCAGCGGGTCGTGGATCTCTACTACGACCCGCGACGTCCCGCCCGCCGCACCGCGCGGACGTCCCGACGCGGTTGAGGGGGAGGGGCCATGCCGAAAGAAGGGCTTCAAGGTTTTCCGTCTGTTTTACGGAATCTGTGCGTGGTCCTGATGACCGGGAGCGTATTTTCGCTGGCGGCCGTGAGCGCGGCTGATCTACGGGCCGATGCTATGGTGATGGAGGATACCGGTGAATTACGGCTCGAGGAGGTGAAAAGCGGCCGTTCGTTTCATGCGCCGAACGCGGTGGAGTCCCTGCGCGCCGAAGCCTTGCGGGAGAGTGGGCGTATTTACGGCGCCCGCGCCGGTTGGTATGCCCGGACGCGGGAAATCCATCGCATGCTGGAAGCGGACGCTGGGCGGCTGGATCGGCTCTTTCCCTTTGCGCCATTGCTTTTAGCCCATCATGTGACGCCGCCGGTCCTGCAGATGGCGCGGGACACCGTGCGCAAGTCGCATGACGCGCAGCTGCGGTTTGCTGACGCCGTCTATGAAATTGTCGCTCCAGCCAAACTCTCCGTTACGCCCCCCGACTGGCGCACGTATCTCTTCGTGCAGGCGGCCCGTCCGCAACCGCCCGACGCTACGTTACAGCCCGATCGGGATCAGGCGGGAGAAGTAGCGGTGTGGGAGGCGGCGGTCGAACACGGATGGCATCAGGGCATTCGTCAGGCTAACCGGACCTTCGAGGTGCAGTTAAACCGGTTGGAGCGTGATCTGCGCGGCATGGCGTTGTATCGCGAATTGCTGGCGAAAGGCATGGTGACCGCCCCGCGTCTGGCGGAACAATG
>JAGRHM010000733.1:0-136 GCA_020445005.1 Candidatus Competibacteraceae bacterium
GGTAATACTCAAGTTGACAATACCCGCAACACAACCCAGCAAGCTGCGGGGTCGTTTATTTAACAACTTTCACCTCCTTTCGTTCGACATCAGGAGACCCTGGGCGTGCGCGATGCCGCCCTGAATCACGCCACGA
>JAGRHM010000733.1:198-6269 GCA_020445005.1 Candidatus Competibacteraceae bacterium
CGTTGAACCTTTCCGTGTTCGTTGGGGAATACCTTCATAAGACTGTGGACATTGGGTGCACGGAGACGACTCTCTTTTATCCGAGGTATGAACCAAATGAACTTTAAATCTCTCATCAACATGACGCTGGTGGCCGGCTGTATCTGGAACGGAGCGACGGTAGCCGCCACCAATCGCAGTGCGACGGTCTCGATCATGAACTTGACGGGTGAGCCGATTGTGGCGGCCTATTCCCACAAGTACAGTGACCAATTTAAAGATAGCGGAACGACGTCTTCCAAGACACCGATTCCAGTAGGTCTGCTCCAAAAAGCGGGAAAGGCCCGGTTTAGAACCGGTTTTGGCACCACCGGAAAAGATTGGTGGGTCGTCTCGTTTGTGGATGATCGCGGGTGTACTTACATTTCAAGCCCCAAGAATGCACGGAAATTTGTCGACGGCCTGGAAAAAACAGCGATCTATACCGGTGGCGTGCTGATCGAGGTGGGCGTGAGTACCGCCGTGGCGGGCCTGCTGGACCCAGAACCCGTAGGAAAGATTGCCGGCGGTGTGCTGGGCGGCATTACCGCGGGTTTAGGGGCGACGATGGTGGGACTCTCCAATACTGAAAGCACCGCCGGTTTTAAGCAACATATCCTCAGGAGTAAGGATACGAGTCTCTTGATCCTGGTCAGTAAGAAAAACGCCACCTTTCAATCAAAGAGTGGCCAATCCACCACCGGGATGGTCATGACCGGATGCTTTAAAAAGAACATATAAAGAATTGATCCGTGCCTTTTAGGCATCGGTTTCTCTGTAGGCCTCCGCGACGCGGGGGCGCCTTATTAGCGCCCCGCCCACGCCGCGCATTCTTAAGCCCGAATGTTTCATAAATCCGCCATCGGCGCCAGAGATTGCCTTATGGAGTCGGATTCAAGGCGGTACCGGGATGAAGGATCGGTGATCCGGATGCGAAGGGGTGCCGAAAATCGAAGTTGTTCCGGTTAACCGGGTGTCGTGGCCACGCCTACGGATACAGAGGCGGCCAAACGGGCAGCACGCTGCCAGGCCCTGACGAGCCTAGAGATGCGGGAGCAGATTGACCGGCGGGGTCCATCGGGGAGCGGCGGCAGGCGGGCCTTGCTTTCACTCACCCCTGGCGGACCGTCCGATGCCTATCAATCCGGAGGTTTCAATGGCAACATCGATGGCATTCTGCGGCCAATCCATCAAGGCATGTTGTAATTCATCGGTTTCGAGGTACCAGCACCGCATATCGTCTACCAACCAGTGCGCCTGACGAAAGAGAAACGTACTGTCGCTCTTGAGGCTTGGACGAAATCGATCTCAAATTTTAAATCCCGAAATGAACCTTTTGGGTAGGACCTGGGAAGAGGAAGTAAGAACACGATGCTTCTTCACCTTGTCAACCCATGAGGTTTATAGCCATGAAAGAACAATTTTTTTCTCATATCGCTCGATTCGATGCCAAAGCCACCGTTCTGACCGCGGCCTTGATGCTGCTAGGCAGCGCCGCTGCCCCTGTCGCCGAGGCGACGAGTGACGATTTCCAGTTCGAACTCGTGCCTTCTGGCGCTGTTCTGCAATGTCTGCCGGATGCGAAAGGCACGGTGCGGATTGAATCCGATGGCGGCGCCGAGGTGATGACGATCAAGGTTACGGGGCTACCGCCGCAGACGGAATTCGATGTCTTTGTCATTCAGGCGCCGAACTTTCCCTTTGGGTTATCTTGGTATCAAGGAGATATTCAAACCAATGCGCGTGGCAAGGGTAAGGCGCGGTTCGTCGGACGTTTCAACGAAGAAACCTTCATCGTGGCGCCGGGGGTCGCTCCAGCGCCGATCGCGCATGAGGGCGCCTTCCCGGATGCCGATCTCAATCCCCAAACCGCGCCCGTGCATACCTATCATCTGGGGCTGTGGTTCAACTCCGCCGAGGATGCCCGAAAAGCGGGTTGTCTTGATATCGTGACACCCTTCAACGGCGAGCACCAAGCGGGAATTCAGGTCCTGAATACCAGTCATTTCCCCGATGGAGAGGGGCCGTTGTCGCAAGTGAAGTCTTGATCGGTTTACGGTTCGGTTTCGAGGATCGCCGGTTCATCCTTGCTTCAAGAGTTGCTGCCGTCCAGAATCGGGCGGCTCGCTGATTGTTCTCGATATGGACAACGTTCGCTTTGCTCATCAGACTTTGACGGTTTGCAAAAGCGTATCGTCATTCTGGAGGAGAATACCGGTGAGCGAACTCGAAACCGTAACGGACGATCTGGAGTTGATTCGCGCGGTGGCGCGTCAGGACCGCCAGGCATTCAAGATGCTGTACGATCATTATACGCCGCGAATCGGTCGCTATCTGTCGAGGCTGCTGAAACGGCCCCAACAGGTGGACGAAGCTGTGAACGATACCATGCTGGCCGTCTGGCAGAACGCTGGGCGTTTCGACCCCAGCCAGGGACGTCTATCGACTTGGTTGTTTGCCATTGCCCATCACAAGGGACTCAAGGTGTTGCGGCAAGCCGAGCGATTCCGCGCCGAGACACCGTTCGATACATTGCCATCGGTCGATCTCGACAACGTTGAGGAGCAGAATGATGCCATGCAGGTCATCGCGCCGCAAAACCCCGAGCGCACCGTGTTAGGTTGGGAATTGGGACAAGCGCTGCGCTGGGCGCTGGATCGTCTATCGTCGGAGCACCGCGCCGTCATCGAGCTGACCTTCGGCGAAGATCGTTCTTATCCGGAGATCGCGGTGATCCTCGATTGCCCAGTGAACACGGTCAAGACGCGGGTGTTCCACGCCCGCAAGAAACTGGCTCAACTGTTGGCCCAATGTGGCCATGCCGACTTTGCCACGGCCCGGGAGTAACCGCCATGATCGCATCGACCACTGATTCTTCCAACGCTCATGTTCATATGGAGATCGAAGAGTTGCTACCCTGGTACGTGAACGAGACGCTGACTTCCGCCGAGCAGCGTGCGGTGGAGCAACATCTTGAGCAATGCCCGGCTTGTCGCGAAGCGCTCCAGGAATGTCGCGCCTTGAACCTTCAACTTCATGCGCGGGTCGAGGAAGCATGGCAGCCACCTGCCGGTCATTTCGATCGGTTGATGGCTGATATTGACCGCCTGATGCCATCACCGACTCCGGTCAAGACCGGTCCCACGCTGGTACAACGGATTTCAGATTGGTTGCGGGGCACTCCATCGCCGGTGCGCTGGACCCTGGCCTTGGAAAGTTTGACGGTGGCCGCGTTGGTGCTGGTGCTGATCGTGACGCCCGCACCGCTACCCGACTTGGGCTACGAAACCCTGTCCAGCGTCAAGGCGCCGCCGGCCACCACAGAATCTGGGCTACAAGTGGTCTTCGCTGCGCCGATGACCGTCGGTGAATTGCAGGCATTGTTACAGGATATCGGCGGTCAGATCGTCGCCGGGCCGACCTCGCTGGGTGTTTATACGGTTGCTGTGACCGGCAACGAACCGCTTGTTGCGGTGCGAAACCGAGCGTTGGCGACCTTGCGCGCCCATGCCCAGGTGCGGTTGGCGGAACCGCTGCAACCCGACTGAAGGTATTCCAAGGAGGATCATCGATAATGTATCAGTGGCATGTAAGTCTGCGAATCGGTCTGATCTGGGTTGCTTTGTGGATGCTAGCAGCCTGTGTGAGTGTGCCGCCATCCGATCCTCTGGAGACCCTCTCCGAACCGGGAGTACCCAAGCAATTGCGATCTCGCCAGATCATCGTGGCGTTGGCCGAGAAGGAGCGACCACGATGGTCGGCGATCGCTCAAGAGTTGCGGTCTCGCTATCGACTTCGATCGGTAGGTGAGTTTCCACTGACCTCTATCGGTGTGCAGTGTCTGGTCTTCCAGGTTCCTCTCGATCAATCCCTAGAAGCTGTTCTGATGCAGTTGCGGGCTGATCCGCGCATCGAACTGACCCAGCCCAATCAAGCTTTCGAAGGCTTGCAAGCCACGGCCTATGATCCGGCGGCGCGGTATGCCGCACTCGCCTATGGGGTGAAGCTGATCGGTGCCGATCGGGCATGGCAGGTCAGCACCGGTCGAGGCGTATCGGTAGCGGTGATCGACACCGGCGCCGATATC
Source organism: Candidatus Competibacteraceae bacterium (assembly GCA_020445005.1). GTDB lineage: Bacteria > Pseudomonadota > Gammaproteobacteria > Competibacterales > Competibacteraceae > UBA2383. The sequence continues at coordinate 4,304 of JAGRHM010000733.1, forward strand.
CAGCATCCAGCCCTGCGTGATCGGAAGATCGAGACCGAAAATTTCGTGGAGGGTGGCGAATCCTCTTTCGCCACCGACCGACATGGAACCGCAATAGCAGGCGTGATTAGCGCCCATGTCGCGGCGAGCGTGGGCATTAAGGGAGTTGCACCGGACGCCGCCCTGACCGTGGCCAAAGCCTGCTGGTATGCCGATTCCGTCAGCGCCAAGGCCCGCTGCAGCAGTTGGACCTTGGCCAAGGCGATCGACTTCGCCATCAACGACGGTGCGCGCGTGCTCAATCTCAGTTTGGGTGGACGTCCCGATGAGCTGCTGACCCGGTTGTTGGCCGTGGCTGAACGGCGTGGGGTCATCGTGGTGGCGGCGACGTTGGAAGATCAAGAAAATCCTGGTTTCCCAGCAACCTTGGATACGGTGATTCCCGTGATAGCGTGCGGTCCGGATGGACAGATCACCTGGCCGCGCTGGCGCAATCTCCCTTTTGTATTAGCGGCTCCAGGTATCGAGATCGCCGTCCCTGCACCACATGGCCGCTATGATCTGACGTCGGGGAGTTCGCTGGCCGCGGCTCATGTGACCGGAGTGGTTGCTTTGCTCTTGCAGCAAACGCCCCAACTGACCTCCCAGCAGGTCAGGACCATTTTGCGGACCACGATGCAACCGATTCAAGGCCCGGATTCGACACCGCTGCGGGTGGGACGGATCGATGCTTGTGCAGCGTTGGCTCAACAAGTCTCTGAGTTGGCATGTCACTGAGGCCAGGGCTTGCTGGACTTCAAAGGCCATCGTTTCGAACAAGACATTATCCTGACCGGTGTTCGTGGGTACCTGGCGTATCCATTGAGTGACCGGAACCTGGAAGAGATGCGGGCGGAGCGCGGGGTTGAAGTGGGTCATTCCAGCGTCTACCGCTGGGTCCAGAAGTTCACGCCGCAACGGGAGGCGGCTTTCCGCAAAAGGAAGAAGCGCCCGGCGGGTAAACGTTGGCGGATGGATGAAACGTCCATCAAGATCAAAGGCCAGTGGAAATACCTCTACCGCGCCGTCGACTGGGACGGCCAGACGATCGACTTTCTGCTCACGGCGCATCGTGATCAGAAAGCCGCGCTCCGCTTTCTCAAAAAAGCGATGCGGCAGCACGGCCTTCCGGACAAGATCACGATCGATAAGAGCGGTGCCAATACCGCTGCCATCGAAGCCCTGAAGGAAAGCACCGGTCATGCCATTGAGATTCGCAAAAACAAATACTTAAACAATTTAATCGAACAGGATCATCGCGCGGTTAAACGCATCGTTCGGCCGATGTTAGGACTCCAATCCTTCCGTTCCGCCCGAGTGACCCTTCAAGGTATCGAACTGGTGCACATGATCAAGAAGGGGCAGATGAGCATCGTCACCAGGCAGGGGCTATCCCCTGCCGAACAATTCTATTCCTTGGCCGCCTGATTCCGCACAGAGATCGTCAGAATCCTATCGGTCTCAAAATAACGCAACACAACCCTGCTTGCCACCCTTCCGAGATCATCATTGCTTCGCCGGCTTAAGGTGGTTTCAGCTATTTGTAAATTGCAAAGATAGGTTCCTCCCAACAAAACGTCCATGCCCACGCTTATTGGCCACCCCCGAGGATGAAAATGGCATTGAGCGCAGCGCGTACGAGGCCATGTTAAAATGGGCACTCAAACCCGTTCGGCGGTAATCGGTCGTACCTTGGTGGTTAGACCCCGGCAACAAAACTGATTCGGGTGGTTGGCGTCGCACCCCTGAGAGTCTCCTGTGCTGGCACAGTGAACGTACGGTAAAGAATCCGGCAAGCGATTTTCAAAAATCGTGTGTCAGGCAATCCCAACCACCTGCTGATACGGGTTTGGCAGGCACGATCCCTTCTTATGATTGGAAAAGTTAAGGAGGTTCAGATCATGATAGACCCGTTCGTCAAATGTTGTGCTGGTTTGGATGTTCACAA
>JAGRHM010000734.1 GCA_020445005.1 Candidatus Competibacteraceae bacterium
CATCGCCATCACCACGGTCTTGCCGCTGCCGGTCGCCATCTTGGCCGCAGAGCGCAGCAAGGCCGGTTGTCCGTCCGGGGTCGCCTGAGCATTGGCCTGTTTCAGCCGTTCCAAGAGGAACGTCCCCTGATTGGCGTCATGGCGGGGCGCAATCTCGGTGAGATAGATGAGCGTCTCAACCGCTTCAATCTGGCAGAAGAACAGCCGCCGCTCACGGTCGGGTCGCGTCCAGTACTCCAGCAAGCGCCGCGTCAGGGCTGTAGTGTACGGTCGCCCGGCCTGCCGCCAGTTCGCCACTCGTACTCGGAGGTCGTTGATCAGCTTGTTTTCTTCGGCCCGGTGTTGAACGCTCAAATCCAGCACCGCCTGCTGTTGCGCTCCTTTGAGCTTGGGCTTGGCGATGGGAATGAAATAGGTGCTCAACCGCCGTCCGGTCAGAATCTCGTGGGTGATGCCGTTCTCATCAAACCGGAAATGGCGCTGCGGCTCGCCGAACGGCGAGTTGATGACCGGGTTTTCAATAAGATCAGCCATGACCGGCGCGATCAGGCGGTCATCGCATCGTGAGGGTAAGGCTTGAGGTGGGGCGTCGCCTCCGGGATCGCCAGGCCCTGCTGCTGGCAATACGTGCAGATCATCACTTCCAGCATATTCGAGAGACTGCGGCGCTCCAGCGCGGCGGCGATGCGCACGACCTGCTTGAGGGCCGGGTCGATGCGAGCGGTGAGGGTGTCCGTTTTGGCGGTGGGCATGGCGTGTCCTAACCTGCGGTTGTTACTTTTTATGGCAAACGTATGAACACCCTACTACAAAGAAAGACTGGAATATAGATGGTTCATTACTGGGTTTTTGTGCAGCACCCGGATTCCCTTGATTTGCTGCTTTAGCGATACTTTCGCTAACATAAGGAGGCGATTTACCCACGCCTAGCGCCGATGCTTGCTACAAACCAAGGTCATAAGCCACAACCGCCGAAAATTCCGTCACGCCCACTTCATCGACTGGCCAATTGCTTGATGCGCTCAGCAATCTGGCCGAACGCTTCATTCACATACGCCAATGCTCTGGGTTCTGCGCTCTGGGCCTGTAAAGCGTTTTTGAAGCGTTCCAGATCGGAAAGCCATTGCTGATGCAGCGTGTCCATCTCCTGGACTTGAGGCTGGACGCCTTGCCGGTGGCCCCTGCCCAGCAGCGCCTGATAGCCACGTTCCAGAGTGGCCGCCGTGGTCAGCAAGTCCGCCCCCTGTTGCTTGTGCGGTTCGGATAGCGGGGCCAGGCCATCATAGGGCCGTGCTGCCTTACGGCGTTCGGCTGCAAACGCTTCTTCCATGATGCGGGCATAGCGGTAGAAACCGGGGAATTCGTGGGACAGCGCCAGGAGTTGATCGTCGGTAGTCCCGACCCAAATCCGGTGCAACTCGGGCGCGTAGCCCATCATGCGATGAAGGATGGCTGGCGCGTCGTTGACCCCTTGGGCCGCAAGTTGCTGCATGTGCTGATCCATCTTTGCCGCCAGTCGGCGAAATTCATTCATGCGCATGTCGATCCTTCCATCATCGTGTTTACCCGGTTACCCACTCGATCCTACTCTCCAATCACGGCCCAACCGTCGAACAGGGTCCGGCTGTGGCTGCCTTAAACGCCTCATCAGCGTTGACCAAGGTAGGGCGGATCCAGTCAATCCGGCTCTGACGGTGACCTTCACCGTATCGGATGCGCCGGAAATGGCCGCGCCGCCAGTGCGGGCGCACGGTGCGCTCGGCGTTCTCACCCGCAGCAACCGGGGCGGCGTCCGGTATCGCCAAGGGGCCAATCAACGTGCGGTCATACACCAGCGCCAGGCGTTCGCGGCGGCTGGCAGTCAACTTGCCAAAGGGGCGCAAGCGGTTTAACAACTGAGTACGCGCCAACAACGGCGTCCGTTCGGCATCGGCCAGATTAAGATAGAGCAACACCTTGGCCAACTCATAAATACCTGGCTTCATCATCCCGGCCTCGTGGGGATTGAGCGGGGCCATACCCGGCTGGCTATAGGCGGCGGGCGTGTTGTAGAAGGCAATATGGCGCTCCAGCACGGAGGCCAGGTCTTCGTTCTCGTTCTGAACCAACAGGAGTAAATCCTGCGAAGCATCATCCAGCGCGTCCTTTTTACCGATCGGAGAACCGGTCAGGACGATTTCGATAGCGCGGGTGGGCTGGCCCGGATCCAAGCGCAAGGCGCGGTAACGCTCGACGGTGATCAGCATGGGATGACCGGGTGGGAGATCGTACATGCCGATATACGCCCCTTCGCACTCGTGCAGGCCAGAGAGACGATGCGGGATGCGCAGGGGGTTGGGGCGGGCGAATGCGATATACATCATCGTCAGGTCGGGATTGCGGAAAAACCGGACGGGCAAGCCCTCCTGTAAGTCGGTCTCGGCCAGCAGGGCTTGCAAGGGCGCGGTCACTTCCAGGATCGGATCGCCATGCGCGCGCAAGCGGGCGCGGCTCATCTGGAGCATGAACGATCCCATGTTCTGGCCACCCATGACTCCAAGGTACTCCCGGGTCAAGCGTTCCATGCCGGGCGCTTCGTTGATGATCTGCTCCCTGGGAATGGCCGCATCCGTCAGGTACGGGCGCAGCGTCTCCAAGAGGCCAAGATGCGTAAACAGTGCGGTGTCGACCGGTTCGCCGGCGGCGGCATCAATGCGCACCGGGTGCGGTAAAACCAGGATCCGCTCGTCATGTAAGCGTTTTTGCATGGAAGATTCTCAGGGGGAATAGCGCCAGTCGGGAGTAAAACCCTGGTTCGCCGCCAAGGTCAGCAACGGCGCCAGGTTTTGTTCGTAGGCCGGCTGCAACTGATCGATGTCCAGCAAGGCCGCAGGAGACGGCAGATGCAAGTCGGCCAGATAATCGTCGGTGAATTTGCTGAACGCGGCTTTGGGTAAGACCTGCTGGGCGATGACCAGGCCCTGGTGTTGCAGGGCGACGAACGCCGGCAGGGAGTCCGCGCTCGGCAGTTGGTTGGACTTGGCGGAATTGACGCTCGGCGGCGCCGGAACCAGGTTCCACAACTGATCATGCACGACGAAAGACCAGGGGAGATAGTGATCGAGGGCGAATTTTTCCGCGGTCAGGACCTCCCCAGAGTAGATGCAGCGCAGTTTGGCGCCCTCCGGATGCTGGAGGATCGCGCGCCAGTAGCGGGTTTGTCGGGTCAGCGACTCGCGCTGCAAGGGCGGGAACAGCTTGCTGGCGAGGGCCGGCGTGGCCGGATTGCGCCGCTGCATGTAGTGCAGCCAGTGCCAGGCGGTCCAGCCCTGAATAATCGGAAAATGAGTTTCCAGATAAGCGATCCAGTCGGGATGAAACAAGATCGCCGAACATTGCCGGTAGTCATCGCTGTCGAAGCGATACAGCGGGCGGGCGGTGGCAAAATGGGCATTGGTGATTCGAGGCATAGCCTGTTCGAACACCAGCCAGGCGCCTTTGTCGACGCCCTTGAGTTGCGGTTCGAGAAAGGGAATCAGTAGACGGTACGGCACAAAGTCCATCAGCCGTCGGGCATCCTTCAGATCGCTGTTTTGTAATTCAGTGCGCAGCGCCTGCCGGTCACGAACAAAGCGGTTGACCGACGGGGCGAAATGCAGTTCCAGCGCATCCAGCTTTTTGGCTATCGTGTCTTGCGCCCCGAAAGAGAGCTTGAAAAAGGTATGGGCGAACCAGGCCAAGGCCAACATCTCGATGGTGATTTCCGCATAGGTGTACGGTCGTTCGGCATCGAACCGATGGCGCTTGAGCAAATCGAGCAGGGCCAGGAAGAACACGAACTTGTACGAGTTCGTGGTGTGACGGAACAGGCCGGCCAGCGCGCCGATGTTCAAATGATCGGCGGGAGGCAAGGACTGCGGGTCGACCAGGGTCATTCAGGGGGTTCCGGGTAGTTGGGTGTGTTACGCGGTATCCAGGGTCTCGGCCAGAAACACCTCGATGCGTTTTTCGATCACTGACCAGGCGTATTGCAGGGCGGCGTTCTGTTCATCCTCACAGGCGGCAAAGTCGATATGTTGATGAAATTCGATCAGCGCGCGGTGCGCGGGAATTTCGTCGCTGGGCAGGGCGGCTTCCATCAGGCGGATATTTGCCGAGGCGATGGCGGTGGCGTTGCCTTCGATCCAGTTGGGAATATCATGCTCCACCGACGGGTCGACTTCGGCCGGTTTGTCCTGGGCATACTCGTGCAGACTGGTGTAGAACACGTCCATGGTAAGTCGATGCGCAGGATCATCCCCTTGATCCGCCAGCGCCTTATAGGTGGCATGGTGCGTTTCGGCCAGGAACTGTTCGGCGCGACGCACGATCCAGTAGCCGTCCAGAACGACCAGGGCGCTGAACGCTTCTTGAATCGGGCCGGGCTGCGTGGCGATCACCACCTGTTGCAGACGATCGACAATGCGGGTCGCTTCCTGGACGTTCATACGCTTTTCGGCAACGGATGGGTAAATGACACTGAGTTGAGTGAGTCCGTTAAAACCTTGATAGTGTAGCAGAGGTCGCCATGCCCGATGACTGGACGGACGCCGCGTCCATCGCTTACTACGAAACCTACGCTCAGGCGTTTTTTGAGGACACCGTGGCCCTCGATCTGACGCCGCTGTATGAACCCTTTTTGGCCCGGATTGCGGCGGGCGGCGCCATTCTCGATGCCGGTTGCGGATCCGGACGGGATGCGCGGGCCTTCCTGGAACGTGGTTATTCCGTGACCGCATTTGACGCCTCGCCAACCCTGGCCCGGTTGGCGGCAACGCATACCGGCCTGCCGGTTCACGTTCAGCGCGTTCAGGACCTGGACCAGCGGAGGCGCTTCGATGGGATTTGGGCCTGCGCCAGTTTGTTGCATGTGCCATCCTGTGAATTGCCAGACGTGCTGCGGCGGCTGGCGGCGGCGCTCAAGCCCGGTGGGATTCTCTATGCCTCGTTCAAATATGGCCAAGGCGAACGGGAGCGCGGGGGCCGGCGCTTTACCGACCTGGATGAAGCGGGATTAGCGGCCTTGCTGCAGGTCGCGCCCTATTTCACCGTGCTGGAAACCTGGATGACTGCAGATCGGCGCCCGGAACGGGCGGAAGAACGATGGTTGAATAGCGTGCTGCGGGCGAAGACTGCCGACCGTTGATACCCTGAACAAACTGGAGCCGTTGCATGCGCTTTGAAGACCTGCCTCCCGAGACCCGCGCCGCTATTGAACAGGCCGTGCGCCAATTCCTACGGGAAAACCACTCCGTCAGCCTGGACGAAGCCGGCCAGGAACGCGGTCTGCCGCTGCCTGATCTCTGGCGGTGGATTCTGGCCGAAGCGGGTTTACCCGACAGCGACCCGCCTGATTTCTCGCCTTTCGCATGAACGCGCCGCGCCCGGCCGGGTTGGCCCTCCTGGCTTTGATTGTGACCGCGTCCTGCGAAGCGCCCGAACCCGCAATGATGCCCGTCATCCTGCCCCCGGCGCCCGAAGTCCAGCGCCAGGCCGAAACCGGCGAGGCCGCCGCCCAATTCGCGCTGGCTCAATATCACCTGGGCGATAAGGACCCCGCTGTAATGCTGCGCTGGCTACGAGCATCGGCCTGCCAGGGCGATCCGCTGGCGCAGGTCAGCCTGGGCGTACTGTATGACGCCGGGGATCGTGTTTATCAGGATCGTATCGAGGCTTACCTCTGGTTCTCATGGGCCGCCCAGCAGGGCAACTCCGAAGCCGCTCAATTCGCCGTCGATCTCAAAACCGCCATGGCCGATGACGAACGCGCTTTTGCTGAGACGCTGCTCCAGGACGGCTGGCTGGCGATGCTGGATTGCCGGACGCAGTGATCGGCGTCTTCTCGAGTCAGGAACGAAGGGGCCTCGTTGGGTCATGCGGCATAGGCCGCGCCCGCAGCAGGAGCCTTCGACCGGCGGTTCGGGTGGGATGAGCGGCTACGCTTTAGTCAAAGACATACGCATCCATCGCCAGTACGCCCCAGGTGACGCTGGCATGAACCCGTTGTGGCGCCCGGCCCGGCGTTCCCGCGCCCCACGCCACGCACAGCGGCAGGAAATGCTCCGGCGTCGGATGGTTCCAACGCGCTTCGGGCGCTTGCGCTGCATAGTCCAGCAGGTTTTCGGGCCGGTCGCCCGTCAGGGTGTCCGCGACCCACGTACTGAAGGCGCTAACCGCAGGCGGGGTCGGTTCGCCCGGCGTCCAGCGGAATGCCGCGCGCAGATTGTGCGTCAGGCTTCCGGACGCCAGAATCAGGACGCCGTCGTCGCGCAACGGGCGCAGCGCCTGACCGAGCGCGTAATGATGTGCGGTGTCCAACCGGGACTGAACGCTCAGTTGCGCCACCGGGATATCCGCCGTCGGGTACATCAAGGCCAAGGGCGCCCACGCGCCATGATCAATGCCCCGGTTCGGATCGACCTGGGGGTGAAAGCCTGCTTCGTCCAGCAAGGCCCGCGCCTGTGCGCTGACCGCCACGGCGCCGGGCGGCGCATAACGCATCGCCGACAGCGCCGGATCAAAGCCGCTGAAATCATGGATCGTGTCCAGACGCGGCGCGGTGGTGAGGGTCGGCGTGGCTGCTTCCCAATGCGCGGAAATCACCAGGATGGCGGTCGGTCGTCCCAGAGTAGCGCCCAAACCCCGTAGAAATTGATGCGCCGGCTGTTCCGGCTCCAGCAGCAGGCTGGGCGCGCCATGCGAGACGAAGACACTTGGCAAATTCATCGGTGAAGCCTCATGGGGTACTCAATGGGATGGACAGATCAGGCCGGGGGGTTGGGGTTCGCGGTCTCTGGATGCTTTGAGCACGGTTAATGACCGGCCATCAGTCGCCACCCGATCCATCCCGCGCTGATCGCCAAGGTTATGCCCGTCACCGGCAGGCCCGCGCGGGCGTGGGTGCGCCAGTCGAGCGTCACCCCGCGCCGCGCGGCCGCGTCGGCAACAATCAGGTTGGCGATGCTCCCCACCAGCAGCAGATTGCCCGCCAGGGTGCTGGCCAGCGCCAGAAT
>JAGRHM010000735.1:0-3081 GCA_020445005.1 Candidatus Competibacteraceae bacterium
AGTTGTTGTTCAACGGTCGCCAGCGTCGTTTGAGCGATGTACAGCCGATGATTGCGCTCATCCAGAATGCGCTGTGTCCGAAACAGGGTTTCATAGCCCTGCAACACCACAGTCCGGGAGTGATGTTCCAGAATTTCCAGATTCACCTCCTCCAGCCGGGAGGTGCGCAATGCCTTCCAGAGTTCCCTCTGGGCAGGAGTGATCCAGTGCGAGTCGTCGGTTTCGGCAATTCGGTAATGCTGCAGATCATCTTGCAGAAAAGCACGGATTTCCCGTTCGACAGGCAGATGCAGCCCCCTGGCACCGCACTCCTGGAGTTTCTCATACAGTGACTTGACCGTTTTCGACGGCTGTTCCATCAAATCTTCATAGCAAACGGAAAACCGGGGGATGCCTGATGAGGCGAGCAGGGCGCGAGCAATGTGTTGTTCCCAGAGGGCCATGCTGAAATGCAGAGGGAAACTGTTGCGCTTTTCCAGCGAGCGGGCTGTGGCCAGAGGATGACGGCCGACAAGAACACAAATCGGGGCTTCCAGCAGAGGTCGCCAGAACGGTAGCAGCAAACAAAGGCGCGGATCTTTCATAACCCAGGGGCGATGATTGTCCAGAACCCGCAAAATTTTTTGGGCGCATTGCGTAAAGGTTTGACGCAGTTCAGGATCGATGCAACTCGGCTTGACGGCGCAGGTCATATACCAGTTACTATAAGGTCGTTGAGCGTCCCAGTCCGGGTTTTCCGGGCCGGGTGGGCGAATCTGGACACCGGCGTCAGCATTCACTGCGTCCATCAGCCATTCATGCAACTGGTAAGCGTCGTTCCGTTCCCAATAGCCTTTCGGGTTATCGGGCGTAGCGAGCATGATCTGCTCCTCGAGTCCCAGCCAGGCGCCCATCATGTTAATCAAGCGCGTTACCGCCGAAGTTCCTGCGCGATGCATACCGAGAACGATGATTTGCATAGTTACTCCCGATCCCTATACAGACGCCTGACCTAGCGCGTATTGGTCGACGACTTGCCCAACCGGACCCATCAGACGAATCTTTCCATGCTCCAGCCACAACGCTCGACTGCATAATGCTTTAATGGAAGTCGGACTATGCGAGACCACCAGAATGGTCGAGCCGTTTTCCCGGAATTTGCGAATGCGCGCCGCCGATTTTTGCTGGAACTCGGCATCACCCACTGCCAGGACCTCATCGATGATCAGCACTTCCGGTTGTATATCGGTAGCCACGGCAAATCCCAGGCGTGCCACCATGCCGCTGGAGTAGGTGCGTACTGGGGCATCGATGAAATCGCCGATGCCCGAGAAATCGATGATGCGATCGAGGCGGCTGGCCATGTCCCGGCGGCTGAAGCCTAATACCGCGCCGTTCAGGAACACATTCTCGCGACCGGTCATTTCGTAATCGAACCCTGCCCCCAACTCCAGTAACGGCGCCACCCGACCCCGCAGGCGCACCCGGCCCTCAGTAGGACGGATGACTTGGGCGATGACCTTCAGCAGAGTGCTTTTGCCCGCGCCATTGGGTCCGATGATGCCGACCGTTTCGCCTTGGTCGATTGAGAAGCTCAAATCATTGAGGGCATTGAAATCGGCGTAACGGACACCACGCCGTTGTAACCAGCGAATCGCGTATTCCTGAAAGGTGGGAATCCGCTCATGCGGGATGCGGAAGCGCACCGTGACGTGGTCAAGCTGGATCATCGAATGGTCCATTATCTAAAGTCGGTAGGCTAGATGATCCGCTTGGCGGGTGAACACGGTCCAACCGACCAGCAGCGTGACGGCGGCTAGTGTGGCGCCGCCACAAATCAGGCTGACATCGGGAATTGTATTGTTGTAAATGGGTGTCCGAAACAATTGAATTAATAGAAAAAAAGGATTCAGGATCATCCATCCCTTCAATGCTTCCGGCAGTACCGAGGGCGGGTACATGATAGGAGTCAGGAAAAAACCGGCTTGCACCAGAATCTGATAAATATCGATGGAATCGTTGAAAAAGACCGAGGCGGTGGACAGTAGCAGGGCCAGACCCAGGGTAAAGACCGCCAGAATGAGAATACAGACCGGGAGCAATAACCAGCTTGCGCTCACTGGATGATCAAGAAACCAAACGATCAAGGCGAGCGGTAAAATCGAGACCAGGAAGTTGACCAGACCGTTGCCGACCACCGCCACGACATAGGTCGCGCGCGGGATGTAGATGCGTTTCAGCAAACCGCTGCCGGTTGCCATAACGCCCATGGCGTATTGGGTTGTCTGGGTCATAAAACTCCAGGCCAGTAGTCCGCTGAGCAGATAGACCGGGTAATGTGGCAGCGCCGATTTGAACATCGCGCCGAAGGCAACCGCCAGTACGATAGTTTGCAACAGCGGATTCAGCAGCATCCAGAAAATACCCAGCATCGATCGTTTATAGCGGTTTTTCAGGATGTTGCCGATCATCAGGTAGACCAGGTCGCGATAGCGCAGGAGCTGGACGAGCTCATCCACGAAGAGGGGCGGCCTTTGCGCGGAGTCATAGGTCAATGGGAGTTGCTTAACCACGGGGTTCCTCCAGCAAGCGTCGGTACACAGCGATGGTTTCTTCAACACAGCGCTCCCAGGAAAAGCGTCTGGCCTGCTCCAGGCCTCGGGGGCGAGCCGCCGCGCGCCACAACTCGTCGCTGAGTAGGTGCTCCAATCCGGCAGTGAGGTCGTCGATGTCCTCGGGATTGATCAATAACGCTGCGTCACCCGCGACCTGTGGCAGCGAGGAACGGTGCGAGGAAAGCGCCGGTATGCCGCTGGCCATGGCTTCGAGCAGCGGCAAACCGAAACCTTCGTAAAGCGAAGGGTAGGCAAACGCATGCGCGCCGGCGTACAGGGCCGGCAGGTCATCCTGCGGTACATAGCCTAGCCGTCGGAGTTGACCTGTGCGCTCCAGAGGCGCCAGGTGCCGCTCCAGTTCCGTGTTCAGCCAACCTTTTGCGCCGACCAGCGCCAGGGGATGGCGCGCGCGTAGCGCTTCCGGCAAACGCGCATAAGCGATGAGCAGCCTCGGCAAGTTCTTGCGCGGCTCCAGGGTCGATACCGC
>JAGRHM010000735.1:3138-3632 GCA_020445005.1 Candidatus Competibacteraceae bacterium
CGTGATTTCGCGTGGATGAAAGGTTTGGTCAACGCCTAGCGGCACGTCGACCACTTTGTCCGCCGGTACGCCGAGGATGCTGATGATCTCCTGACGAATAAATTGGGAATCGCAAATGATGGCCGCGGCTTGCGCCAGGGTGCGCGGCATATTGCGCTCCATGAACAGAATCCGCTCGCGGGGATGATGTTGCGGGTAGTGTAGATAGGACAGGTCGTGAATAGTGGCGACGGCCGGTCCGTCGAAGGGTAGCAGAATGTAGTTGGGGGAATGCAGCAGGTAATGTTTCAACGCCCGGGTTTGCCAAAGGAACGCGCGACTGCGCACTGCGCCGTAAAGGTTCAACGCGAGCGGCTTGAAGGGAATCCAGCGACGGATGCGGGCAATCGGCCGGTTCGCGGCCAACACCTGTTCGGGATCATCGATCCAGCGGTACGCCGAATAGAAGCGGGTTTCCTCGATCGCCGGGTGCGCGCGCAACCCCCGGGCCAGTC
>JAGRHM010000736.1 GCA_020445005.1 Candidatus Competibacteraceae bacterium
CTGGCGATCGACCGCTGAGGACACCCGGATTTTGGAAAGAGGAATAGTCATGATAGCGCCTACCGAAAAGACCTCGTTAAACCAGGAAGCGGCTATGGTGGATTTAACGACTCACCCACCCGGCCCTGATTCCTTGGATCCTGTGCCCATCGACGGCCGGGACGGTGATGCGTGTGATCGATCCGTTAGCCGTGCAGTGCGATTGGATGCCGTGATCAATGTGCGACTCAAGCGGCAGGAGAAAGTCAAGCTGTGCGAAGTCGCCCGATTAGCGGGGTTGACCGTCAGCGCCTGGGCGCGGCGGCGGTGCTTGGGTTACAAGGTGGAGGTCGAGGTGAACTGGGCGGTGATCGACCATCTGCGCCACGCCGGTCTGGAGGTCCAGCGGCTGGCCGAAGAAAGTGGGGGAGGTTACCCCGAACGGGTGCAGGTCATCCAGTGCGAATTGACCAAAGCCCTCCGTTTGTTGAATCCACAGGATCGAACCTGAACGACAGGCGTTTGCCCTCATGATTGTCAAAAAAATCCGCAATCCCCGGAAGGCTTCCTCCAAAGCCGTGCGCATTCACCGGCTGGCCGACTACATTGACCGTCCGCACATGCCATGTTCAGCCCATCCCGAGAAAAACCCATCGAACGCCACAGCAGGACCGGCTAACGCTGTGCCGCAACAGTTTGCGCGCCGAACCCAAGAGAAATGTATTTACGCAGGCGCACGCGGTGTGTTCACCACCACGCGCGCCGATCAGAAACTGGAGATGCTGGCGCTGGCGTATCAAGCGGTGCGCAGTCCCGATCCGATCAGTCATTATGTGCTGAGTTGGCGGGCGGGCGAACAACCGACGCCGGCGCAGGTGGAGGAGGCGGTCCAACTCTTTCTCGATGAACTGGGCCTTGCGACGCATCAGGCGTTTTACGGGCTGCATGGCGATACCGATCACCGGCATCTTCACCTGATGATTAATCGGGTGCATCCCGCTACGCGGGAGCTCCGGTTGCCGAACAAGGGCGGGTGTGTGACCTGGAGGCTGCCCATCGCGCGATTGCGCGGATTGAACAGGCCCAAGGTTGGCAGCGCGAGCTCCAGGGACGCTACCGGGTGCGGTCGGATGGCCAAATCTGGCGGGAATCCCCGCAAGAATTGTCAGCGAGCGATGATCAGCGGGGACCCCCGAAGGTTCATCCAAGCCCCGGCGCGCCTGCGCCTTAAAGAGACGAATCCGGTGGAGGAGGGCGCGCGGGGGGCCGTTTTCGAGGCCGACCTCGACGTGACGGCGCAGTCTCGGTTGCAGGCGAAGGCGGATCCCGCTCTTGACCCTGAGAAGTGGTATCGACGGGCGGTCCGGATTTCGGGGGCCGTCCGCGTCGAGGGGCGTTGGGTGCGCGTGGCCGGTACGGTTTACGACGCGTCCAGGTTTTCATCGCCGGTGAATGTAAGTCGAGACCGCGGGCGGCGGCCTCGAAGGCCGCGCGCTCGACCAGGGCTTCAAAGCCCGGCACCCCGTGATGGCGCAACAGGATTTGCAACACCAGCAACAGGCGACGCACCGGCCCCGGAATTTGCCGCTGGCCGGTTCCGGTTCGCCAGCGCCGCACGCTGGCGCGGTCGCGACCGACCAACAGACCCAAGGCCGTGTCGGGTTCCGGCAAGGGCGTGGCGCTTTGCTGGAGCGCGCGCTGGTAGGCAGGGTACACCTCGGCAACCGTGGGAAAAGCGGGTAGATAATGGGCTTCGGGATGCGTCAGCAACGCCCGCGCCAGCAAGGCCACGCCCGCGTCCTCGATCAGCTGGTCGGGGCGACGCTGGTAGTAATGCCACCGCATCACCGGCATGCCTAACAGATAACAACAGTCGGCAATGCTCAGACCGGTCCACTGGCGCAGGAACAGCAAATCCTTGCCGCGCAAGGCGCGGCCGCGCAAGGCATCCAGCTGATGCTCGTCGGGCAGGGTCAAGGCCACCGGGCGATGTCCTTACGGGAACGAATCCGGATCGGAGGGCGGGGGGGAATCCGGGGGCGTTGTTGTGGTCGCCTTCGAGGCCGGGGTGTGGGATGGAGCGGATTGCGTGGCGGGGGATTTCATCGCTTTTCGCCGCCGGCCGGACTTCCCCGGTGGTCGGGCATCCATGCGAAACCATGAGGTCATCTTGCCGGTTAGATCAAGGCCCCGTTCCCGGGCTTCGATCTGCGCGCAGTTGACCCACTCCTCCAGACCGGGCGCGCCATGGGCTTGCAGGAGGCTTTTCAGGACGAACAGCAAGCGGCTGACCGTGGGCGTGATGGGCTTGGCGTTTGTGGGAGACAGCCAGCGGCTGGCGCTGCCGATCTCCCGCCCCAGCAGTAAACTGAACGTGGTTTTGCCCAGATGCACCGGCGCGTCATCTCCTGCCTGGGGCGCGCTTTGCTCGGCCAGTCGCTCGTACAGGGGATAAACTTCCTGGGGAGTAGGGAAGGCGGGCAGAAAAAAGGTGTCGGGATAGCGCACCAGCGCCCAGACCAGCAAGGCTACGGCCGGATCGCCGAGGGGTTCTTTGATATGCTTGGGGTGGGTGTAGTGACACCACTTGAGATCGCTCAGGCCCAGCAGATAACACATATCCAGCCGCGAGAGCTTGTACCATTGCTGCAGGAACAGCAGATCTTGCCCACAGACGGGGCGATTCTCCAGATCAAGATGGAGCGTATCCGCATCAGGGATCGGCGTTGTAGCCATGCAGGGGCGCGCTCGCGGTAGCCAGAATTTTGTTATGATACTGAAAAGTCGTTGACCGAATTCGCCGTAGACAGGCCGTTGAGCGCCTCCTTCCGGGTCAATCACGGTATGTTTAACGCAAGACGCAGGTCGGTCTCCTCAAGATTATAGCGTAATCCCATGTCCCCCACACCCACCGATGCTTTCCCATTCCGACCTTTTTCACCGACGCTGTTGACCGGATTGTTCCTGCCGGCCGGCGCGCCGCCGCCGGAGGACGCGCCCTTGCCGGATGCGCCCTTGCCGAATCCGCATCTGCAGTTACCGGTGGGCGGTGTGACGTTGTTCTATGGCAACAACGCGCCGGGCCTGATGGGCCAGGCGCTGCAACGGGCGCAGCAGCAAGGGTATTATGGCATTGGGGGGCGGGTCTTTGCCGAATTCGGACAGGTTCAGCCGGCCAGCCGCGCGCTGCCGGACGATCAGCTGCCGCAGGTGGAGGTGATGTGGCTGAATCGGATCTATTGCGCCCGCGAAACCGCTGAACGCATTCAGCAGCACCTGCGGCGCTATTTGGCCGAAACGGGCCGGATCGATGCAGCGCCGGCGGCGGCGCTGCGCTTCGCTGAGGTCAGTCACCATCCTGAGCTCCTGGATCGCCTGTTAGCGGAACCGGAGTTTTCTCATCTGCGCGCGGTGGTGTTGACCCTGCCCGGTATAGAAGCCCCGGATGGTAATCGGCCTGCGGCGCAGATCATGTATGTGCGCGATCTGACGGCGTTGAAAGTGATTCAGGTCGACTACGGCGCGCCGCTGGAGCAGAAGGTGTTTCGGATTCCCATGCGGGAAGAAGTGGCGCAGCCCCGTTCGCTGTTCAATCCGTTTGTGGCGACGCTGCCTAAACCCAGTGTGGTGTATGTGCGTCCGTGGCCAGTAGGGTAAGCGCGCCCGGACTGGGGTCGGACTCACCGCAAGGACGAGCGATGTTTAAGCGGGCGTTGGGAGCGCCGCAAACGCCAGTTGATGAACGGTATTAACGGCGAAGTGGAGGAAAACGGCGGAGTCCATGCGTCCGGTCAAGTAGTAAACCAGGCCATAGGCAAAGCCCGCCAGCGTCGCTAGAAAGACGAAAGTCAAGCCGCCCCCCGCATGAACGCCCCCGAAGAAGAGGCTGGCGACGATCAGACCCCATCCATCGGCGTGAGACGACCTGCTCCAGTGACGCGCCCAGCGCATGAAGAGGGTTTGCACGATCCCCCGAAAAAAACTTTCCTCCAGGACGCAGACAAACAAAAAGTTATAGGCGAGGCTATAAACCAGCACGGGAATTGACGCGTGAGTCCAACCCGGACGCAGGTGTTCCAGGAAAAGCGCGAGTGGAATCAGCACCAGGAGCGTCACCGGTAACGCCAGCGCAAAGGTTTTACCGGGTGGTTCGCAACCCCATCGCCACCGGTCGGGCTGGAGCGGCGTCAGCACTAACGGAGGGACCAGGGCGAGCAGCAACAGCTTCTCCGGGGGAAAAAGAACCTCTTTTCCGCTAACGTCCAGCAAAGAAAAAGGCGTCAGCCCTGGAAACTGGCGGAACCCCAAAGCCAGGACGAGGAGAAGATAACCCAGCCCGGCGGCAATCTGCAGGGCGCCGGGCGGACAGCGCGGCGTTTTGAGCGCCCAGACCAGGATCCCCCCACCCGCCAGCACCGGGAGGATCACCGGCGCGATGCTACCGCTGGCCACCATCCCGGCCAACGGGATGAGGAGCAGGCTCCCTCCGCTGAGGGTCCACCCCCGCTGGCCAGACTTCAGCCCGATCCAGAACAAGAACCCGCCCGCGAATAACAAGACTGCAAGTCCCATAAGCGTCTTACCCGAGGCCAACGTTGATACAAAGGCATGATGTTACTCTCTCCTGGCTGCGGTGTAGAGGACGGTTGAATCCCATACGCGCCAACTTAAGGGGT
>JAGRHM010000737.1 GCA_020445005.1 Candidatus Competibacteraceae bacterium
GGCTCGCGCTGGGCGCTGCGCTGCAATCCGTCGAGCGGCAATCTCCATCCAACCGAGGGCTATTTGATTTGTCCAGCCCTACCTGGCGTGGCCGCCGGCGTCTATCACTATCTGAGCCATGATCATGTTCTGGAACAGCGCGCTGCGCCAGACACTGCGACCTGGGGCGACGAACTGCGCGGCGGGGTTGCGCTGGCGCTCACCGGCATTCACTGGCGGGAAGCCTGGAAGTATGGTTTGCGCGCCTACCGCTATTGCCAACACGATTGCGGTCACGCCATCGCCGCCATCGCTTACGCCGCCGCCGCTTTAGGCTGGCGGACGCGATTACTCGCCGGTTGGGGAGATGATGAACTGGCAGCGTTGCTGGGACTGGATCGGGCGGCGGATTTCGCCGACGCTGAACCGGAAAGTCCAGAGGTTGCTCTGTGGGTGGGACCTGAACTACCGCCGACCGATTTGTCGCCGAGCGCCTTGGCGCGTGATCTTTCTTTTGCCGGTCGCGCCAATCGCCTGAGCCCCTCCCAAGTCGATTGGACGGGTATCGAAGACGTTGATCGCGCTGCGCACCGCCCCCCCGCAATCTCGTCGCCTACCTTGCAACCGCCTGTTTATCCGCCGCTGGCTGAATCCGATTGCTTAACTAGCGCCGCGATGTTGATCCGTCAGCGCCGCAGCGCCGTGGCTTTCGATGGGATAACGTCCCTGCCTGCCGACCGCTGGTTGGCGATGCTGGATGCGTTATTGCCGCGCCCGGATGCACCGCCGCTCGATAGCTGGCTATGGTCGCCGCGCGTACATCCCCTACTGTTCGCCCACCGGATCGATGGCATAGCGCCCGGTCTTTATCTATTAGCGCGGATAGCGGAAGCCCTGCCGGCGTTGCGCGAGGCGTTGCACGGCGACTGGGATTGGTCGCGGGTGGAACAGGCACCGGCGCATTTGCCACTGTATCAACTGACCCGGGGCGATGCCCGCGACGCGGCGCGGGTGATTGCCTGCCATCAGGACATTGCCGCCGATTCCTGCTTCGCGGTCAGCTTTCTGACCGAATTTGCCGATCCGCTGGAGCATGCGCCGTGGGCGTATCGGGAATTGTTCTGGGAAACCGGCTTGCTGGGGCAGATTCTGTATTTGGAAGCAGAAGCTGCCGGAATTCGCGCGACCGGCATCGGCTGTTTTTTCGATGACGCACTGCATCGGCTACTAGGACTCGACGGTTTGGCGTGGCAGTCGCTTTACCACTTCACCCTGGGCGGGCCAGTCGCAGATCCGCGCGTACAGACTTTACCTCCCTATATTCACTTGCGGCGAGCGTGAAAATTACCTTCAAGTGGCGTAGAAACTCACCCTGTTAATGGAATCTTCATGGCCTGCTATCTCGATATTTCCCTGACGATTTCCCCCGATTTGCCCCATTGGCCCGGAAGTCCGCTGACCGAATTAACCCGCCGCCGCGACATGGCGCGAGGGGATTCTGTGAACGACAGCGTGTTGACCTGTGGCGTCCATACCGGCACGCACGTCGATGCACCCCTGCATTTTCTGGCGGATGGCGCGGATGTGACTCGTCTATCGCTGGCTGTCCTGATCGGTCCGGCGGTCGTGGCCACTTTGCCTGAGGTGAAGGCGATCACCGCCCGCGACCTGGAGGCGCTCAATCTGCCTCCTGATACTCAACGCCTGCTACTGCGCACCCGCAATTCCGAGGACTGGCAACGGGGAGACCGCACGTTCCGCCCCGACTTCGTGGCCCTAACTACCGATGCTGCGCACTGGATCGTGGCGCGAGGTATTCAACTGATCGGCATTGATTATCTATCGATCCAGCGGTTCCGCGATAACCCGGAAACTCACATCGCTTTGTTGCAAGCCGGGATTGTCATTGTAGAAGGGTTGAACTTGACCGGGATCGAGCCTGGAGACTATGAGCTGATTTGCCTGCCGCTCAAACTGGCTGGCGCGGAAGGTGCGCCCGCGCGGGCGGTGTTGAGAAGATAAAGGACATCGCCGCGCCGCAGAGCGGCATATTCGACTCGGAGTTACACAGTGCTGGTGAGAAAGGGTAGCAATATGGCGGGTAGTGTTCCAGACATGGTTTTTATACTAAAATTCCGAATTCATATCGATTAATAAATAGACCAACAACGATGTCATGCATTTTGTCCAGCTT
>JAGRHM010000738.1 GCA_020445005.1 Candidatus Competibacteraceae bacterium
GAAAGCCGTCCTGCTGTTTGAAGGACGGATCGTGTTCTTCATCAATGATCAGAATGCCCGGCGCTTGCAGCGGCGCGAAGACCGCCGAGCGGGTGCCGACCACCACCCGGGCGCTGCCTTCACGCGCCAGCAGCCAGGCTTTGAGCCGCTCGGCGTCGCTGAGACCGGAGTGTGACACCGCCAGCGGTCCGGGTAAGCGTTCCCGGAAACGGGCCAACAATTGCGGCGTCAGGCCGATTTCCGGGGTCAGCACCAGCGCCTGCCGGCCGAGCGCCAGCACGGCTTCGATGGTTTGCAGATAAACTTCGGTTTTACCGCTGCCGGTGATTCCTTCCAGCAGAAAAACCTCAAAGCGGTCCAGCGCCGAGAGGATCGCAGCAACCGCCTCCGCCTGGGCCGTAGTCAATGGTGGCGGCGGAAGGGGGAAATGCGGAGAAGACGGGGAAGTCCCGGACGCGGCGCAGCGTTCTGCCCAACCCTTGTCCCGCAAGGCGCGCAGGACGCCGGTGCTGTTGCTGACAACGGCGCGCAAGGTTTCCGGTTCCGCGCCATCGGGACAATGCGCCAGATAATCCAGCATTCGCCATTGAGCCGGGGCACGGCGCGCGTGGGCAGGGTCAGCGAGCGCCGCGCAGCCGGCATCAGTGATGCGCCAGACCGGCGCTGGAGTGGGGTGCGTCGCGGCTTCGCCCTGGCGCAACAAGACCGGCAAAGCGGTCGCGAAAACTTCTCCGGGTGGATGGTGATAATAGCGCTGCGCCCATTGAATCAAAGCCAGCACATCAGCGGGCAACGCCGGTTCAGTGTCGAGAGTGACGAGCGCCGGCCGCAAGCTGGCGAGATCGAGTTGCGTGTCAGCGCCCAGTTCGACTAGGAAACCGACGATTTGTCGCCGACCGAAGGGGACTCGCACCCGGATGCCTGGCCGCAGGATAGTGGGATCACAGTCTGGCGGGGGCAGGTAATCGAAGGTCCGATACAGGGGCGAAGGAACGGCGATCCGCAGGATCAGGCCGGACACCGATTGTTTACCCCCCCGCGCGAAACGCGCTGAGCGTCCCTCCCTGGCCTTGCACAAAAACCATGTCGCCCACGGCGACCGGAGGCGTAATGATCGACTTGTTCGTCGCGCGAATCCGGCCCACGATCCGCCCATCCTCCTTGCGCAACCAGTGTAGATACCCCTCGAAATCGCCGACCACTACATAACCCGAGGTTGCGCCTGGCGCGGATAAGCGGCGACCCGCCAATTCCGCCTGTTTCCAGAACGTGCCGCCAGTCACCCGATCCAGCGCCAGTACGGCATCGGTATCATCGCTGACATAAACCTGGCGGGCATCCACATCCAGGCCAGCGTAACTGGAGACTTCACGGTTCCAGACCAGGTTGCCGCTACGCATGTCAATGGCGGCTACGTTGCCGCGATAAGCCGCCAGATAAAGGGTATCGCCAAACGCTTTGGGTTCCGAATCGATGTCAATGAGCCTTTCAATTTCGGTGCGGCCGTGTGGGACTGCAATGGTCTTCTCGGTCAGCGGCAAGCCTTTTGCCAACGCCAGCACCAGCAACTTGCCATTATCAAGTCCAGCGATGACCAATTCACGAGTCACCAGTGGCGGAGCATTGCCGCGCAGGCTCAGGGCCGGCAAGGCATGGGTGAAAACCCAGCGCTGCTCGCCGGTGCGGGTGTCCAGGCCCGTGAATTTGCCATCAATGGTGCGCACCACCACAATGCCGCTGGCGGCGCGCGGCGGCGCAAGCACTTCGCTGGAAACCCGAACACGCCAGGCTTCCTGGCCATTGTCCTGGCGTAACGCGACGACTTCGCCTTCCTTGGCACCGACCAACACCAGACCGTCATCGCTGACGCCAACGCCGCCGGAGATCGGTAAATCCGTCGCAGTTTCCCACAAACGCTGGCCGCTGAGGGCGTCCAGCGCCACTACCTTGCCATCGTGGCTGGCGGCGTACAGGCGTCCATCCGCTAGGGCGGGCGTCAGGCGAATGAATTGTTCGTCAGCGCCGGAACCGACCTGGGTCGTCCAAAGCTGCTGAATGTTGATTGGCTGGGCAATGGGTTGCAGCTCAGCCGGAGGAATGGAGTTGTCGGAATCCCCGAACCAGCCGCCAATCGTGCTGCAACCGGCGCTCAAGATCAGGATCAAGAGTGGAAGTACAAGGCGAATCATGATGGCGGGCCTGAAGTAGATGCAGGAGAAGAGGTCGGCGCCGGTTCCGTGATCACCGGTTCTGGAGCGGGTTCAACTGGAGTCGGTTCCGCAGCAGCCGGTTCTGGAGCGGGCTCAACTGAAGTCGGTTCGGCAGCAAGCGGTCCTGGGGTGGGTCCAACTGGAGCCGGTTCCGCAGCAGCTGGTTCTAGGGTGGGTTCAACTGGAGCCGGTTCCGCAGCGACTGGTTCTGGAGCGGGTTCAACCAGCGGCGCCGGTGTAACTGGAGCTGTTTCTGGCACTGGCGCT
>JAGRHM010000739.1:0-304 GCA_020445005.1 Candidatus Competibacteraceae bacterium
GATTGTGATCATCGGTGTAGTCGTGCAGATAGCCGGATAGCAACAAAGTGTCCAATACAGGGTTGTCGAAGCGAACACCAACTTTCTGCTCTTTCATCTTGAGGAATTTCATGTCAAAGGCGGCGTTATGAGCAACCAGCACGGTTTGGTCATCGCCAACAAATTTGCGAAACTGCGTCAGCGCCACATCGACGCCCGCCTGGTCTTTGACCATGTCGTCGGTAATGCCATGAAAGCGAATGGATGCTTTGGGAATCGGTCGGCCCGGGTTAACCAGTTGGTCAAAAATTTCTCCTGCCAGAAC
>JAGRHM010000739.1:361-2495 GCA_020445005.1 Candidatus Competibacteraceae bacterium
CAGTCCGGTGGTTTCGGTATCGAACACCACGTAGGTAAGCGCACTGAGTGGGTAATTGAGCAGTTCGCCCCACTCCTTGCGATGTTCGAACAGAGAGAAGTCGTAGAATTCTGGACGCTCCGGCAGATTTTTCGGCGGTTCCTTCCATTGACGCGCTGAAGTTGGCAGAGGTAGACGCAACAAGGCGTGACCCGGTCGACGATGAGATTGACTCCAGATGTCGCTGTTATGCCGACGCAGCACTTCGCCGACCGTGGTTGCGCCGACCAGATCCTCCATGTGCGCGCTGAGCCAGTGCTCCAGCCGATCAGCGGACAGGGGTTGGCCCGGCCAGATGATATCCAGATAAACTCGACGGTTGCCCAGCAAACATTCAATTTCGAAGGTCGAGCTGACGCCATGCGCATGCAGATGCTCAAGCGCGTGCTCCAGCAGCAGCATGATTGAATGATTGTCGACATTCAGCCAGAGTGGTTCGCCCACCATTTTCACCTGAAGTCGGGTGCGTTTTTCCAGGTGGTGGATAACGCTGCCAATCAGATCGGCAGAGTACACATCGTTCATCGGCCAGCGGCTGGCGTACAAGTCCCGCAGTTCCAGGGCCAGGTCTTGCAGGCGTTGACTGAGCTGTTCGCTTTCCTGCACGATCACCCGCTGAAAGGCTTCCCGCTGCGGTTGATCCATATCGCCGAAGTTGGTGACCATTTCCGCCGCCGCCCGCAGATTGGCCAGGGGCCGGCGCAAATCTTCAGTACGGGTTTTGAGCAGGGAACGATCTACTTGATGAGTGACATCGCGGAAGGTCACGACGAAGGTGGAGGCGCGTCCGGCAGCGCCCGGCAACAGACTCATTCGGCAGTGAAACAGGGTTTCATCATCCACGGTTGCGCAAACAAATTCGGCATCGCTGGCCGATTTATTCTCCCCACTGCTTTGTTGACGGTAGCGCAGCAATTGTAAGGTGCTTTCAATCGGCGCACGGGTCCACAGATCATAGAGCGAACGCCCCAAGCCCAATGCCTCGTGGTTGGGGAGCAGTTTCACCGCCGCCGGATTGTAAAGCAGGATGCGTGCTTCGCCATCGCAAACCAGCACCCCTTCCGACAACTCGCGCAGAACCGTTTCCAGCCGGGCTTTCTGTTCCTCGATTTCCTGAGTGCCGGTTACAGCGGCGGCGGCAGCTTCGCGGCGGGCTTTGTGCAAGGCCTCACCCAGTTCAAGTAACATGGTTGGAAATTCGCCCAACCAATGTTGCCTGGGCAATTCCAGCATGTAACCGGGATTGCTGCGGGTGATAATTCGTGCGCCGCGCGCCAGGGCACCTAGGGGAATGAAGCAGTGCCAGTCAAGCAGCGACCAGACGACAGTGACGCCGCCGATGATGGCGAATGCAGCCAGGATGAGCCAAAGCAGCAACAAATCGCGCGGGCCGGGTTCCGTAACCGTTTGGAAGACCTGCCAGCCAATCCAGAGCAGCGAGACCAGCGTTAAAACGGCCGGGATCAGCCACAGTAACCAGAGGCGAGTCCGGTAGCGCATGATGGCGGTTCAATCCGCTTCAGCTAACAGCTCGCGGACCCGTTCCACAACCTCCTGGGTTGAGAAAGGCTTGGTGATATAATCATCCGCGCCTAACGCCAAGCCCTTTTCCCGTTCGACTTCGCGTCCCTTGGCGGTCAACATGATAATGCGCAAATTGGCCCACTCCGGATGGGTGCGAATGGCTTGACAGACTTCGTAGCCGTTCTTGCGCGGCATCATGACATCAAGCAGCACTAAATCTGGCGGCTCGGCGGTTATGGCGGCCAGTGCCGCTTCGCCATCCGAGGCGGTTCGCACCTGGAAGCCCGCCTGCTTCATCAAAAACTCCAAGGACAGGACGATATTTGGTTCATCATCCACCACCAGAATCTTGTTAGCCATATCCACTCCCCCGATTAGCGGGTTTGTTCGCACGAGCGATATTACGCGGATTTGTCATTACTGCTGCGTACTGAGTCTTTCTCGTGCGGTTCCGATGTCGGTTCGTTTTTGCGGTCGGAAGTCTCTTTGACCGCGGCGGCTCCGCTCCCTCCGCTCGCCTTGGCGACCGCTTCCCAGAATTTTTGCACCATTTCCATCGAATGGAATTGGC
>JAGRHM010000740.1 GCA_020445005.1 Candidatus Competibacteraceae bacterium
ATCAGGTGGTTCATGGCGTCAGGCGGGGCGGAACGCACCGCGTTGGCCAGGATGGCGGGTGGGCGAAGCCGGCCCGCGCCAGGGACGGCATGTTCTGGCGTGTTGCGGTACGTTTCTGTGGCCTCTCAGGCTGGCGAGGCGGTGAGAAGTTGCGCCAGTTTGAACCCCCGGGTCTTATGCCTGGCTGATCCTGATGGCGATTGATCGGAACGCGATGAAAATGTTCAATGCAACGGTCCAGTCTTCCCCGAAAAGAGTCCGCTCGCCATGAAACGCGCCGCCTCGGCAACTGCCAACCCTCCCCCCTCGTTAGGTATCCATTTTCATCATCTCATGGAAATTCGGATGGGATCGCCGTACCGTGTTGGTCAAATCCGCTGGTCGGGCGCATGGACACCGGATCTGCCGACCACCGATTGGCAGGACCTGAAAGTCTGGCGCGCGGATGGCGATACGGTGGCGCTGGTGCGCTGGGACACGCCGGGCAATCAGCCGGGATTCAGAATCGTGGTCATCGACTGCGTGGCGCGAACTGTGGAGACCAGCGAACGCTTTCCGGGTTGCTGCGAGGCGCTGGCCTGGGTGGGACCCGATACGCTGGTGTGGCGGGCGTTCCCGGATCAGGCCGGGTGTTACCGAATCCAAGGCGTGGGCGGGATCGAAGACGGTCACGATTGAAATACCACTCGTCATCCCGCCAGCGTCATTGTGGCTGGGCTTTCTCCAGGTAACGCCATTCGCGAAACGTCGCGGCCTGGCCGCAGCGCTGGCCCGCTGCATCGGTCAGATTCCAGACGGTGGCCCGCTCGATCCGGAACCGCTGACCGGTGCGGGCGATGCGCACCCCTGAATAATCGTCAATGTAGCCGCGGGCGGCGACTTCCGCCAGCAATCGCGCCCGCTCGGCCCGGTCCGGCGCTTCCGCCGTGTAGCGCGAGGGCATTCGGATCAGCTCCTCCCAGGTCAGCGCGAACAGTTCCAGGGCGGCCCGGTTGCCATAGGTCAGAATCGGATCGGGAGCGGCATTGTGGGACAGGACCACGAACGGGGCGTGAAACAACGCCGCCGCCGCCACATCGGGTGACAACGCCGGGTCGATCAGGTGACGGCCGGTGAGCGCGTGGAAGCTGCGGCGTAATCGTTCCGCGTGCTCGACTTGGTAGCGATTGGCGGGACAGGGGGCGACCATGGGGGACTCCGGCCTCGAAGGTGAGAATTCCACGGGCCGGGCCGACGTTTGCCGTGGAAGCAGCGTCTTCATGGGCTCCGCAGGGAAGATCATGATCCTGCTGGGGATTATCCCCGCATCGTCGTGGATGAGCTAGGCCGTTTGAGGACCTTAATCGTCCGAGCGGATCGAACTAAATTGGGAGGAATTTTAGTCTCGTCCACCCGCTCGTAGAACCGGCGTTCCGCCAGCGACAGTTCGGATCGAGGCCGAAGTACGATCCGTTGGGCTTCGGGGGACAACGCCTGAAAGACGGCGTCGCTGGCTTGACCCCAGGTGCGGGCGACGGGCAGGTAATCACGAATCGGCAGTTGAACCGCCGGACCCCGCAGGATCGGATCTCCCATCGTCGCGCCGATCATCTGGCCGACGGCGGTCGCGATCAGATCGTTGCGCAGCGATTCGGCCACGCAGAACACCAGCAAGGATTGCAGTTCGAACACGCGGTCACCTTGGGCCGTTGGTAATTCGTGCACGGCCTGATCCAGGGATAGCGCTTGCGGCGTGAAGCGATCCAGGGTGCTGGCGTAACGCCCGAACAGGCGGGTGCCGACGTTCGTGACGTAGAGGTCGCGAACCCGGAGGGTGAGCAGGATGCCTTCGTCTACCCGGCCCGTACCCGGTACTACTTTCACGCTAAAGGTTTCCGGGCCTGGGCGACACAGGCGATAGTAGGTATTGTCGAAGCGGATGAGATGGGTGTCATCCGTATGGGCGTCACGAATATGGCTTATCTGGGAAGCCCAGTCTTCCGCGATGCGGAGTAGAAACATGGAAAGCCCTCCTGATACCGTCGTAGGCAGGGGAATCCGACCGGCGGGTCAAGCGGCGAGAATGCCATTCTCCCGCGCCGCTTTCAGCCATTGCGGGAACTCGTTCAACAGTCGGTCGTACAGCTCGGCATCTTTGATCACATCAATGTCATTCACCGGCATGAACCCGGCGTTGTCGATGAATCGGCCCGGTAACTCATCCAGCTTGTGCAGAAACGGGAAATCTTCCTTACCGATGCCGACGAACTGCACGAACACCGGTTGGGCGGACAGCTCCCGCAGAGTGTCCGCGCTGGCCGGTTTATCGGCATTCGCCCCGTCCGTCAGGAAGATGACGAATACTGGCGCAGGTTGCGGTAGGGGATACTGATCCCGGATCAGCCGCAACGGCGGCGCGTAGTTCGTCGCCTCGCGGATTTTGTATTGGGACAGAATCACCCGCTCGACATAGCCGTCGATCTCGTCCAGGGTCACCGGCGGCAGCCGGTAAGCGTGCGTGCCGAACAGCAGCAGATCGATCTGGCCGTCGTCGTCAAACGTGACCGCTAGGCCCAGGATGCGCTCGATGACGCGCTGCACCACGCCGGTTTTATACAACGCGTTCATCGAGGCCGAAATGTCCAGCACCAACACCACTTGGGCGCGTTGGCCTTCGATGCCGTGCTTGTTGGCGGCAAAGGCGGCTTTCTTGCTCAGGTCAACAATGCGTTTGCGCAGATCGATGGCCATGGAGGACTCCTCATTAACTTGACTTAAGTTAAAGTGACTCAAGTCAAGTTATGTTATCTCACGTTAATTTGACTTGTTCTGGTCAGCGGCAAATTGTTCCAACGCCAACTGCTTGAGGATGGGCATAAGATGCCGTTGCAACAGCTTATGCTGGCTGGTATCCCGCGCTTCCGCCAGATAGCGCAGCATCGCCAGTTGATAGTCATTGAGCCGGATGGCGACGTTGTAGCGGGGCTTTTCACTGGGATCGAACCGGTCCCAAGGTGGCGCTTCCGCTTCGGTGGCTCCCCGGTCCCGGGCGCCGGCGGCGAACGCTTCCAGTGCTTCGGGATCGATATCCGGCTCTACAATGGGCGTGGGGTTGGATTTGAGGCTGAACTTAGCCATGATGGTCTCCATAGATTTCTCCTGCCAGCGCCGCGATCTCGGCGCTGGCTTTATCGTTGTCGAGTTCGCAAGCTCCCCGCCCTTCGGTCATGGCGTCCCGGTAGACCTTGCGCTCGCTGATCGTGGCGGCGGAGGGCGTCAGGGCGGAGAGTTCTTGTAGCAGTTCCCGCGCGTCGGCGGTTTCCTTGATTGAGGGATTCGTCGGGGCCATCGAAATCAGGACCCGCGCCTCCAGAGTGGGGTTCATGCCCCGCGCCA
This sequence comes from Candidatus Competibacteraceae bacterium, assembly GCA_020445005.1. GTDB lineage: Bacteria > Pseudomonadota > Gammaproteobacteria > Competibacterales > Competibacteraceae > UBA2383. The sequence goes on from JAGRHM010000740.1 coordinate 3,376, forward strand.
AGGTGATCAGCTCATTCATGTGCAGGCTGGTTTCCAGATCGGGCTGACTGGCGCGGAGCGGGACATAGACCTGGTGGGCTGCGACCAGGGCGGTGCGCAGCTCCTCCGAGTCCCGACCGCCGGCATCCACGATCACTTGTTCATAGCGCTTGGCCAGATCGCGCAGTGCATGAAAAACATTGCCCCGGCGTTCGGCGCAATGCACGGCGGGCGCCTTCGAGAGCAGATGACGCCGGTCGACCCAGTTCGCAGCGGTGCGCTGCACATCGGTATCCACCAGCAATACATCACACCCTTGAACCGCCAGCCAGGCGGCCAGGTTGGTGGCCAGCGTGGATTTTCCGGTTCCGCCTTTTTCACCGCCCAGCAACAGAATCATGGGTCGCGCTCGTTTTGAAGTGAATAAATTTAACTTAATTTAAATTAATGCACATTGAAACGACTTAAGTCAACTTACATCAAGTGGAGTCCGCGCTACTTCGCGATAGCCGCGCTGGAGACGCCGCCGCTGGATGCGTTGGAAGCAGGCCAGGGTGGCGGGATAGTTTTCGCAGGGGATATTGCGCTGCTGAACCCAGGCAGCGCCCCGCCGCCCCCAGGCTTTCACCAACACCCACTCGCCCCACAGGTCTTGCTGGATGCGCGCCTCGTAGTAACGGCTGCCGCGTTCCCATCGACAGTAAAGCCAGGACATGGCGATTACCTCGCAACGACTTCATTTGAGTTGATCTAAAATGATACAAGTCAATCTAAGTTACTGCAAATTATTTTACATCAATTCACATTGACTTGAATCAAAATAACTTAAGTCAACTTAATTCATAACGATGATCGGTCAATTATCGAATTATTTTTCAGAAAAAATAATTTTTGAAAGTTTATGATGAAAGGCACTGGGCTCAAACCACTGAA
>JAGRHM010000741.1 GCA_020445005.1 Candidatus Competibacteraceae bacterium
CCAGCGCGCGACGCGGCGGAACTGGAACAGAACTGGCGGCGACTGGGTGAGCTGTGGCAAACGGGCCAGACGATTCCCTGGGCCACTGCGTATGTCGGTCAGCGCCGCCAACGGCTGGCGTTACCAACCTATCCATTTCAGCGCCGGCGTTACTGGGCGGTCGATACCACCAGACCGACCCCTTCCAGCTTCCTTCCCACCTTTACGCAACTCAATGCCTGGACTCGCTGGCGCTGGCGGCAAACCCTGATCGAACAGAGCTCATGGACGCCCGGCGATCCCACCGACCTTGCCGCGTTAAGCACGCGCTGGCAAGTCCTGTCCCGTTATCAACCGCTGCTGGACGCGGTGCGGGGTTGGCTCGACGAACCGGATGAGCCTGCGCTGGCGGCTTGGGAGAAAGCGGCGCAAGCCTCAGCGGCGTTAGCGCCCTGGTTGCCGTTAATTGAGCCCTGCGCCTGGCAATTCCTGGCGGTAATCCGCGGCGAACGCGCCGCAACCGAGGTGCTGTTTCCGGACGGCTCCGCGCACACCGTCGCCGCGATTTATCAAAGCCCACCGCTGCAAACGCTCAATCGCCACATCGCCGACCGGGTTGTCGAGGAAGTAACCCAGCGCTGGCGACAGGGCGCAACGACGGTGCGCATTCTCGAAGTCGGCGCAGGCACGGGCGCAACCAGTCAGACCGTGTGGGCGGCGCTGGCCGAAGCGCTTGCCATGTCGGACGCTCATGTGAACCTGGATTATGTATTCAGCGACCTGTCGCCCAGCTTGGTGCAACAGGCGCGGAACCAGTATGCAGCGGCGTACCCCTGGGTCCGTTTCACCACGTTGGACATCGAACAACCGCCGGTCGCGGATGACTCCTTCGATCCGATCATCGCCGCTCATGTTCTCCACGCCACCACTGACATCCGTCGCACCCTGGCCCACGTCCGGCAATGGCTGGCCCCGAACGGCGTACTACTGCTGGCGGAAACTCTGGAAGCACAGGATTACCTGACGCTGACGTTCGGTTTGCTGGACGGCTGGTGGCTATTCCAGGACGCTGATTTGCGCCTCCGTGGCTCGCCGCTGTTGGACGCATCAGGCTGGCAAGCAGTGCTGGCGGCGCAGGGATTCGCTGATGTTGCCGTGAGCGCCTCCCCCGACGGCCCTAGAATTGCCCTGCTGACGGCCCGCGCTGCCCCTGCAACGCTTTCCGCCCTGACGCGCCGCCCTGATTTGCCCGGAGGGAGGAATATTGAGGCCATCATCCGCGATGTACTGGCCGGAGTGTTGGGCATCGCCGCAACCGCGATTGCCGATGACCGCCCCTTTGCCGCTATGGGCGTGGATTCCATTGTTGCGCCGCTGTTTGCCGGCGAATTAAACACCCGTCTGGCGGTTGATTTGCGGCCCACCGATCTCTACGAATACTCGACTATAACCAAGCTGGGGGATGAGATCGCCAGCCGGGGTCAGAGAACAGGAAACCGGGGAAGCATCGAAACGCTGACCCCAAGCATCGGGAACCCGGAACCCGATACCGCAAACCTGACGCCTACGCCCCATTCCCCCCAGCCCACGCCTCACTTCCCCATCGCTATCATTGGCATGGCCGGGCGCTGGCCGGGCGCGGATAACCTGCGCGAATTTTGGAATCACCTGGCGGCGGGCCATTGCGCCGTGACGCCGATTCCTCCAGGTCATTGGGGCAATGCGGCGACCGCAGGTTGTTTCGGCGGGTTACTGAGCGGCTACGATTGCTTCGATTCCTGGTTTTTCCAGGTCTCCCCGCTGGAAGCCGAGCGCATGGACCCGCAGCAACGGCTGTTCCTGGAAACTGCCTGGGCCACGCTGGAGGATGCAGGCTACAGTCCGCGCCAATTGCGCGACCGCGCAATCGGTGTGTTCGTCGGTGCGCAGAATAACGATTATGGTTACCCGGACGCCGGCAGCCTGAGCACGATTGGTAACTCACTGGCCATCCTGGCCGCGCGCATCGCCTATCATCTCGATCTCAAAGGACCCAGTCTGACCGTCGACACCGCCTGTTCCTCGGCGTTGACTGCGATTCATCTGGCCTGTCAAAGCCTGTGGCAAGGGGACAGCGAGCTGGCGCTGGCGGGCGGCGTATCCTGCATGTTGTTCAGCTCCCGCGCCCATCAGTTCTTTGCCGACAGCGGCATGGCCTCGCCGACTGGCCGTTGTCACACTTTCGCCGCTGCCGCCGATGGCTTTGTAGCCGGCGACGGCGTCGGCGCGTTGCTGCTCAAGCCTCTGGCCATCGCCCAGCGTGACCATGACCACATTTACGGCGTCATCCTAGGTTCCGCCACCAACCAGGATGGCCGCAGCAACGGCATCACCGCCCCCAACGCCAGCGCCCAGACCGCCGTCGAACAACGGGTTTACGAGAAATTCGCGATCAATCCCGCCACGCTGAGCTATGTCGAAGCGCACGGCACCGGCACCGCCTTGGGCGATCCTATCGAAGTCCAGGCGTTGACCGCAGCATTCCGCCCCTACACCGACCAGCGCGAGTTCTGCGCCCTGGGTTCAGTGAAAACCAATATCGGCCATACTCTGACCGCCGCCGGCGTTGCCAGCGTGCAAAAGGTACTGCTGGCCTTGCAACATGAGCAGGTTCCCCCGTCACCGTATTTCGACCCGCCCAATCCGCTGATTGCCTTTCCCGAAACGCCTTTTCACGTCAACGTCGCCCCGTTGCCCTGGCTGGCCCGATCCGGGTCACCGCGCCGCGCCGCCGTCAGTGGTTTCGGATTCAGTGGAACCAATGTCCATCTGGTGATCGAAGAAGCGCCGCCGGTTTCGCATTTGCGCCGGAACGCTGCGCCACAGATGATTGCCCTGTCTGCCCAAACGGAAGCCGCCTTGCGCCAACGGTTGCAGGACTTGCAGGACTGGCTGGATCAACCGGAAAACGCTGACATTGAGCTGGCTGACATTGCCCACACTCTCAACGCGGGACGCGCCCATTTCGGCGAGCGGCGGGTATTGTTGGCTCGTGATCGTGAGGAACTACAACGGTTGCTGGACCGGGCGCTCCGGGAATCGACGCCCTTGCTCGGAACCGGCGATCCCGCGCAACGCGCCCTGGCGGACCGCTATCTGGCCGGTGAGGACATCGCCTGGGAAGATGAATACCGCCTGGAAGTCCACCGGCGCGTCTCTCTGCCAACCTATCCCTTTGCCCGCGAACGGCATTGGCGCTATGCCCCGCACACTGTGAGCGAAGCGTCGAGAGAGGGATCGCGGCCAGGGAAATTCATCACGCACACCTGGACCGGCCAGGAATGGTTCTGGCGCGATCATCAGGTTCAGGGACGCCCGCTGTTGCCCGCCGCCTGGTCCCTGCACTGGGTTGGAACCGTCGCCGCGACGCTGCAGCCTTCCTCAATCTTAAGTTCCGTACAATGGCTGCGACCGTTCTATGGCGACGAACCGCCGCTCACCGCCACGCTGGAGCTGCGCCCGGATCATACGGGCTGGGCCTGGCGGATTTACCGCAACGGTTCAGCCAGCACGAAAGCGTACTGCCAGGGACGCTTGACCACGAACACCCTGCCTGTTACTGAACGTCTCGATCTGGACGCCATCCGCCAGCGTTGCCCGGTGGTCACCACCGGCAAGGCGCTGTACGACCGGCTCCATCGACTGGGTTTCCAATACGGTCCCGGCTTTCAGGTCATTGAACAACTGTGGAGTAACGGCGCGGAAGTCCTGGCGCGCTTGCGCGAATCCTGGGAGATCACCGGGGAAGCGGACGTTGTCTTGTCACCGGCCCTGCTGGATGGTGCATTGCAAAGTCTGATTGGTCTGTTGCCGCTGGAGAGCGACACCCTACCCCTGCCGTTCGCCCTGGAAGCGCTGGAATGGCGGGAGACGCTGCCCTCGCCCTGCTATATCCATGCCCAGCCGGCTATCGGAGAGTATTGCTACCACCTCTGGCTCTGCGCTGAGGACGGTCACATTGTCGCTGTTTTGCACGATTACCAGGTGCGCCTGCTGCCGACGGTCGCCGAAACGAAGAACCTCGCCGAAACGCTGGAGACCCGTTACTACCGCCCAGAATGGCGGGATGCGCCATTACCCCACCTCGTTGCGCCCTGGCCGGAGCAGGGCGGCATTCTCTTGCTGCTGCCCGAAACGGACCCCGTATCCGCGCAACTTGCTCATCGCATGCAGCAACAATGGCATCATTTCGCCCGGCCCATCCTAGTCGCCCAAGCTGGAAGCGCTTTTTACGACGATGGCCAATACCGTTACCGATTGAATCTAGCATCGCCAGACGACCATCGCCATCTGCTGGATGAACTGACGCAGCGCGGCATCGCGCTAACGCATGTACTATGGCTGTGGCCATTAACCGAACGCCCAACGTCTGAACCGGACCTGGCTGCTGCCGCTGCCACGCTGACCCTGTTCCTGGCGGGAACCCAGGCGCTTTTGCAGACCCGTAAGGAACAATCAGTAACTGTATGGGCGCTGGTAGCCAACGATGAGCTCCGGGCGACTTTGCTCAACGGCGCGACCCGCAGTCTGGCCATGGAAACCGCCCGCCTGCAACCCCGAGTGATCCGTTTACGCCTCCCGACCGTTGACGATCCGATCGCCTGGATCATGGCGCAACTGCGACAGGAAGCGAACGCCGCCGAACCCGAAATTCAACTCAGCACAACCGCTCGCCAAAGCCGAACGCTGACCCCGCTGGACCTGCCGGTATCGACCTCCCCCTGGCTACAAAAAGGCGTTTATCTGATCAGCGGCGGCCTCGGCGGCATTGGCCTGGCGCTGGCTGAACGCCTGGTCCGATCCGGCGCAACCCTGGCGCTCATCGGTCGCGCCGCGCCAAACGACGCACAACGCCAACGAATCGAAGCCATGCGACAAGCGGGGGCGACTATCGACGTTCACCAAGTGGATGTCACCCAGGCCGCTCAGATCGAAACGGTCGTCCGAGATATTGTGCAACGCTACGGGCGACTGGACGTGATCATTCATGGCGCAGCGGTTACCCGCGACCAGTTTCTAATCAATAAGGACCTGGCCACGCTGCCCAACGTACTGGCGCCCAAACTGCTGGGCGCGCTGCATCTAGACCGGGCCACCCGCGACCTGCCGTTGCGCAACTTTATCCTGCTGTCTTCGCTGGCCGGCGTACTGGGCAACGCCGCGCAAAGCGACTACGCCGCCGCTAATGGCTGGCTCAACGCTTTCGCCAACTGGCGCGAAGCCTTGCGTGCGCGGGGCGAACGACACGGTCAAACGCTGTCATTGGCGCTACCGCCTTGGCGAGAAGGCGGTTTGCGGCTACCGGCGGAGCGCGAAGCCGAATTGCGCCGGGAATGGGGCTTGGCTCCGCTGGAAACCGCTGCTGCTTTAACGGCGCTGGAACAGGCGCTGACCAGTCCAGAATCGCCATGCGTCATTCTGCATGGGGAAGCTGCGGCGTTGGAACGGCTCGCTCGCCTGGATAATCTGCACCCGCCGCTTTCCTCCACGCCTGAAGTAAAGGAGACAACAAACTCGCCCACGCAAGCAGAACCTGCGAACGCCATGCAGCGCGTTTATCCCCTCTTGCGCGATCTGTTCGCCCGCGAATTGAAGCTACCGGCGGAACGCATCAAACCCGATGCCGATTTTGCCCAGTACGGCATCGACTCGGTGATCGTGCTGCAATTGAACCGAGCGCTGGCCGAACGCTTCGGCTCCCTGCCAAAAACGCTCCTGTTTGAACACCACACACTGGGCGAACTGGCGACCTGGTTGGCCAACGCGCGTAGCGAAGGGTCAGTGACCGGCAGCGTAGCGGCTCCCGATCAGTCAGCGACTCAAACCGAATCGTCCCCCTCCGCAAAAGAGGTGCCGGAGAGGGTGGCGACGGCGACCCCGGAACCCATCGCCATCATCGGCGTCAGCGGCCGCT
>JAGRHM010000742.1 GCA_020445005.1 Candidatus Competibacteraceae bacterium
TCGGTCATCGTGCCGCCGGCATCGATGCCCATAACCTGTACCTGTGATAGGGTTTGGGGTTCCATGGGGTTTCCTCTGGTGTGTGATCTAGATGCCAGTTCGTTGCTGGCCCCCCAGGATTTGCAGCGGACGTGCCATTCGACCATCCGTGCAGTGCACCATAACTGAAGTCAATATGTCGATTGATAAAATAATGTATGATATTGCATTGCAATATAAAATATGGAGGGTGTCGAATATCCGAAAATCGCACGCTCAAGCCGACTTCCGACCGATTTCCAATCAATAGACTGATCTGCCTAGTGTGCCGAGTTAAAATCGGGGAAGATGCGATGTAGCGTTGAGCCTTGAGGTATTCGGGCGGGTTCACCTCTATCGCTTGCTGGAGAAACGGCAATCCGCCGCCGCATCGATTCGCGAGAATATCTATAGAGCAAGCTCGTCAACATTTAAATCAAGAGTACTTAGTATGGCAATTGCTTATCTTGATTATCCTTCATTCTGTTGCCGGAGGCTCACTATGACGATACTTGCAACCGACTGAGCTGACATACCGCCCTTGCATGTGGAATTCAATTTGACTGTCAGCATGTTGCGCCAGCAAAATCGAAAGTTCCGAGGCACAGGTGGAGTGAGTACGGAAAACCAGGAACAAGGATTCACGAAAACGCTTAGGATGCCCCACCGCTTGCGGTGGAGAGGAGTGAGCCATCTGGGGTAGCGGGTTCGATACTCACTGCTACCCCAGATCAGTCTTTTTTCTTTTTAAAAGCCCCATCGCAAGCGGCGGGGCTTTTTACTGGCGCGTTGGCGGCTTATCTCATGAGGTGGCGAATGGGAAAGAACAGACTTGAGGCGTTCAGCGATGGTGTCCTCGCGATAATCATCACAATCATGGTGCTCGAAATGAAGGTTCCGCATGGGGACAGCCTTGGCGCGCTCGCGCCACTTGCCCCAGTGTTTATGAGCTACGTGCTCAGTTTCATTTACATTGGCATCTACTGGAATAATCATCACCACATGCTTCACGCTAGCACCGGGGTAACGGGGGGCATTCTCTGGGCAAACTTGCATCTACTCTTTTGGCTATCGCTGTTTCCGTTCGTCACCGGATGGATGGGCGAGAATCACTTCGCTGCCGTTCCTTCGGCGCTTTATGGCATAGTGCTCCTTGCGGCCGCTATTGCTTACTGGATTCTCCAGCAAACGATTATTGCCTCGCAGGGGCCGGACTCGCCACTGAAGGCAGCAATCGGAAGTGATTGGAAAGGTAAGCTCTCCCCATTCCTGTACTTGCTCGGAATCTTCTCCACCTTTATGTGGACCTGGGTGGCGCTGGCGCTTTATGTCCTGGTTGCCCTTATGTGGCTGGTGCCTGATCGCCGCATTGAGAAATCTCTACATCATGGCGCCTAACCAACGCTTTCCCGCCCTCGCGGCCCACGGCGCCGTCGGTGCTGACCACCACCAGCGACGCCAGGATCTTGAGCGCGCCGCCATGCAAGTCGAGCCGGCCATTGCCAATGGCGACGGCTTCGATGTGATCGCCTCTGACGAATTTCAGGTTCCAGTTCGCGAGCGGCGGGCGCCAGATGGATGCCCGTCGTGCGCGCCGACCAACCTCATTTCCAGCACGAACAACACCGTGCGGAACGCCTCCACGGCCAGCGCGCCCAACACGCGCCGGGCGCTTCGCAAAGCCGTACGAGAGATTACAACGATTAAGAAACTCGTTGATCGTCATGGAATCCGTGCGGCGCACGGGGCCGGTATGCCTCCACCGAACGGGTCGCTGCCATCTGCTGGGATTTTGTCGCCGCGAGCGCCTATTTGGCATCACCCTTCCAGTGAAAATACACATCGCGACCGGTTTTGCCGTCCAGCGTGACTTCTCGCGTTTCGGATTGGCCTCTGAACTGAGCGGTGATTCGGTACTTGCCCGCTGGCAGCATGGCATAGGTCATCGGGCCGGCGTTGCTGAGTTGCAAGTAGGGTACGCCTTGCGCATCAGTGACCAGTAGCTTGACATCAGCCACGAATTCATTGTCTTTGCGCTCGGAGAAAATCATGCGCAGCGGCCAATCCTTGGCGATCTTATGCATATAGTGTTCACTGCTCTCACCGACGCCGCCGTTGAGATACATCGTAGTTAGCACCGGTTCGATAATGATCAGCTCGTCCTGAGCATAAACCGGAAGACTCGTGACGACCAACAGGGCTGCGGCGGACAGGTTACCGATTAGCACCCGGCGGGAGGTATTCATCAGATTCATCATGGTTTCTCCTGTACGGTTGAGTTGGCGGCAGGCCGCGCCGCGCCTCGCAAAACGCGCCATCCGCGCAACCCGTTTGCGCGTACTGTAGGAGAGTCGCCCTACCCTCCCAAGTGCCGTTCGTCATGTTAGGAGAAAGGCAATCCGTCACAATCGACTCTCAAGCCTTAAATTCCAGAACGATGCGGGTTCCCTCGCCAGGCCGGCTGCGCAGTTCGAAGCGCGCCTTGATCAATTCGGCTTGTTCGCGGATACCGCGCAATCCGTAGTGACCCGGACAGGGCGCCGTCGGATCAAAACCGACCCCATCATCGGCGATTTCGACGCGCACGCACGCTGGTCCGTCGGAGTCCCAGCACAGCGGCGCAGCGGTTTGAGGATCGGCCCAGCGTAAGACGACGCGCACCGCGCGCGCCCCGGCGTGCCGCTCAACATTGTTCAACGCTTCTTCGACGATGCGAAACACCGTTTCCGCCCGCTCGTCGGCGAGGCCAGCGGCTTGCGTATCGGTGTCCAACCGGGCATCGACGCCCGAGCGATCCTCAAAACGACTTAACAGGTCCTGCAAGGCTGCGCCAAGGCCTGCATCGCACACATCGTTATGGCGCA
>JAGRHM010000743.1 GCA_020445005.1 Candidatus Competibacteraceae bacterium
CAGCTCTTTCAGGATCTTTCCCGGCCGCGGCTAGCCGAACTGTTGGTCGAGTTGGCGCAACAAATTCGGCTCTCGGCCATTCGTAAGCATCGGCGGGGGCCTAAAAAGCCGCGCGCCAAACCCAGGTATGATCCGAGGCGCCCTCATGTTTCCACGGCTAAGGTGATTGCTGAACGCCGCTCCCGATGAGGAAGCACCTTTAAAGGGCTGACCCCTTACCACCTATCGGTTTCTCATCATGAAACAAATCGGATAGTAGAGAAGGTAAGGGGAGTTCCATCTGAAGTCGCCTTTCCTTTTCTAAGGGCCTACTTTTCAAATAGCTTCTGAGAAGCTGTCAGGAACCCCGCTTCCGACGGAAAACGGGGAGTTTTTTTGATGGCCTCTTAAGCAAACGTCTCGGCAAACAGGTTGCTGGCCCAATCGAACATCTTCTCGTAATTTTCCTCGGTCGCTTCGGGCGCTTCGCCAAAAGCCTCCGGGACCAGTTTCATAGCTCGGGTTTCTGGATCGTAGGCAAAGACGGCCGTCAGCCAGGAAGCGGTTTTGGCGGTAATGGGACTGTAGCAGGCCGAATTGGTGGTCGGTGCGGGATCAGGTAATTCGCCGGCAAACGCCCGTAAAATCGCATCAGCGCAAACCTTGGCTTCAGAATTGGCGATGTGGCCGGATTTGGGCTGACTGGTGCCCTGAGAATCGCCAATAATATGAATGCCTTTCGCCACCGTGGATTCGTAGGTCAGCGGATCGACCGGCGCCCAGTTTCCTCCCCCCGTCAGTCCCAGATCGGACACAATTTTGCCTGCTTTCTGCGGCGGCAGCACATTCAGGACGCTGGCCGAAAAATTCCCCTGGCTGGTTATAGCGGTTCGATTTGTGGAATCAACTTCGTTGAGAAGAACATTGGGATGGTATTCAATAATCCCCGCGTGGGTCTGGTAGAACGCTTTCGTAAAAGTGTGTTCTTCGGCCATAATTTTCGGATTCGCATCCAGCACGATCACCTTCGATCCCGGTTTGTTTCTCTTCAGATAATCCGCGACCAGACAGGCGCGCTCATAGGGTCCCGGCGGGCAACGATAGGGCGCCAGCGGGATGGTGAGGACAAAAACCCCGCCTGGGGGCATATCCCTCAATTGATTCTTGAGCAGGGTGGTTTGCGGGCCTGCCTGCCAGGCGTGGGGAATCCGCCTGATGTCCAGTCCCGGAACCGGCGCGAAATCAATGCCGGGCGCCAAAATCAGGCGATCATAGGCCAGCGTCCGCCCATCTTGCAGATGCAACTGACCATTAGCAGCGCCCACGGCCTGGCCGGCCTCCACAGTGACGCCATACTTCTGCTTCAGCGCCTCATAGTTGAAAGTAATCTGCGACAAGCCCAGTGAGCCGTTCAGCGCCAGATTACTGAGAATACACGAGACATGCGCTGGATTGGCGTCCACCAGCGTGACAGCGACGTTGCCGCCGCTCCAGTGGCGCAGGTACTTGGCGGCGGTGGCGCCAGCAAAACCGCCGCCAACGATGACCACCCGTCCACTGGCGGCGGTCTGCGCCTTTAACCATGTTGGGGTGGCCGCCAAGGCGGTAGAGGTTCCGATCAATTTTAGAAAGTGGCGACGAGAGAGGCTATTCATGGCGTTTCGCTTCCTGGTTCAGTGGCGTGGAATCGAGAGGGATGCGAGAAAAAGATGCGGATTAATCATCGTGTTCCTCCTTATGTTCCTCGTGTTCCTCTTCGCCGCCTGTTCCGCCGCCGCCCTGATTCAGAGTCGCATAGTAATCAGCGATCAGGCGAATTTGTCCCTCGGTATAACCCTTTGCCTGGGAATGCATAATATCGCCGGGGTCATTATCGTATTTCATCTCCAGCATCTCACTGTAGAGCTCCCTCGCGCTTTCCCCGCGCAAGCTATCAATATCGCTGACTGACCGGCCATCTGTGCCGTGGCACTGGGCGCATTGGGAAGCCAGCAGCCGGCCAGCGGGGGGAAGCGCCTGGCCACTGAGCGGCGCCAGCATGGTCAGGCAGGAAAGAACGGTTAAAATCCCATTCGGGCGTGGAAGCATGGCGTTACCTCCTTGGGTTTGCATTCGAATTGTCAATAGCATCCCAAATGTATAATCAAAACCTTAATTCAAACTGAAAATCCGCCTGGTTTATCGTGAGATGCAACCATGCTTTCAAGTTTCAATTCACTTTCCTTCCCTGTCTAGCAAAGCGGCAACACGGCCTCGGAAAGAAAACCACCCAGGACTTCCGAGCGCCCCAAAGTCAATATCCCGTCATACTGCTCGACAATATCCCCGGCGATGGCCAGCCCCAGCCCGTGCCCAGCGCGGGATTCATCCACCCGTGTTCCACGCTGGCGCAGCCATTCAAGTTGTTCTGGGGAACAACCGGGTCCATCGTCTTCCACTCGCACCGTTAGATGTCCGGCGCTGATATCAACCGTTAACCGAACCGTCTCATGCGCCCAGTGACAGGCGTTATCCAGCAGATTGCCCAACAGCTCCAACAAATCGTCGCGGTCGCCGGGAAACTGACTGCCTGGGGGAATGCGGAGATCAAACCGCAAATTTCGGTCGCGATAAATCCGGCGCAGGATGTCGACCAGATCGCCAATTTCCCGCTCCAGCAGCACCCGCTGTCCCGGCGTCCCGCCCCCGGCAATCCGCGCTCGCTTGAGTTCGCGCTCCATAAGGCCGCGAATGTGCTGAATCTGTTGACGCAGTTCCGGCCACCATTCAGCATCGTTCGGTAATGGGGGGTGTTCAGCGAGTTGCGTTAAGGCCGTCAAGGGTGTTTTCAGCGCGTGAGCCAGGTTACCCAGCGCGTTCCGGGAACGTCGCTGGCGCTGATCAAGCAGGGTCAGTAACCGATTCAGTTCGATCACCAGCGGTCGCACTTCATCCGGCGCATCGACCGGCAATTGAGGAATATCCCCCTGCGCCAATCGGGGCAACTCGCAGCGCAATTGTTCCAGCGGCGCCAGGCCGCGCCGCACCATTAAACGCTGGAACGCCAACAACGCCCCGAACAGCAACAAAGCCATTCCAGCAACCTCCAGCAACAGATGCTGAATCCCCTGGCGCACCGGGGCGAAGTTCTCGGTAACGGCAATCGCAACGAGCTGATCGCGAACCCGGAAGGCGCGTCCAACCAGCAACAGCTCTTGATTTTGCGGGCCGATGATAAAGCGCCGAGTCACTTGGTTAGCAGCCAGTGGCGGCAACTTCAGATCAGTATCCCACAACGAACGGGAACAGAGTTCACCGCCAGCGGTTTCAATCTGGTAATAATGTCCCGAATAAGGCTGGTGAAAGGCAGCGCTGATGCGTTCAGCAGGTAGTTGGGGCCGTCCGTCCGGATCAAATTCCACGGCGGCTAGCAGCGTTTCCAGATCGTGCTCCAGGCGGGTCGCCACGAAATTTTCCGCCAACCGCTGCAGCGAGTAACCGCCGACCACGACCGCCAGCGCCGTCAGCAGCGCCAGCGCCACGATCAAACCAGCGGACAAACGGGCCTGCAGGGACGTCATGGCGCGTCAGCGCCGAAGACATACCCCTGGCTCCGGCGGGTCGCGATCAGCTCGCGCCCCAACTTGCGACGCAACCGGTTGACGTAGACCTCCAGTACATTGCTGTCACGCTCGGTATCAAAATCGTAAATATGTTCAACTAATCGGGTTTTAGACAAGACTTGGCCAGGATGACGCATGAAATAGCGCAACAGACGAAATTCAACGCCGGTCAAGTCAAATTGTTCGCCGGTGGCGAGAACCCGCGCGGTTTGCGTTTCTTCATTCAGTTCTAGTCCCGAGGCGCACAGCGGTCCATGTAGTCGCACGACGCCGCGTCGCAGAAGCGCCTGTAGTCGGGCAATCAATTCGGCAGTATGAAATGGCTTGCCCAGATAATCGTCAGCGCCGGCCTTGAATCCATCGACTTTCTCGTGCCAGGCGTCGCGGGCGGTCAGGATCAGCA